>PMWR01000052.1 GCA_003166055.1 Acidobacteriaceae bacterium | reverse complement strand
AGCCTCGGGCGGGAAGCTCGTAGGCGCCGGCGGCTCTGGATTTCTGATGTTCCAAACATCGGATCGGCGCCGGTTGCGCAGGATTTTATTGGAGCAAGGGTTGTCCGAAGTTGATTTCAGTTTTGATTTTGACGGCTCGATCGTGCTGCTTCGCAATCGAGGCTAGGGACCAGCATTGATATTCAAGGCCAATCGGCTGCGCAGTGCGAGGCTACCCCCTTACGGGCAATGTCAAATGAGCTGGACCGCTTCTAGTCCTTGGCAGCTTTCGCACGTTTGGGCTTCGGCTTCTCTGCCAATCAGTCTTGCAAAAGAGGTCCGCAATCAATAGACTTTCAGTAGGCGAACCTCAATCAGGAGATGCTCGCTCAACTCAGCCCTCTCCGTTTCGATTTCCTCTAACGCGGCTTCGTGATCTCGCAGTTGTAGTGAAATGCTCAATGGCCTCATAAAGCAGGCCCTATTTGTATTGAATTCGGAAGGCTATCATGCGAATATCAGCTCTTATCAACACTCTGAATTCCGCCAGCACCTCAGCTCATAGGGCTGCCTTCGGGGGATTGATGTTAGTGGCGTTAATTATCCGTATAGCAGCGTTTCAAGGATATTTGGACTCTGACCCTCGAGACTACACGGTGCTCGCCGATGATCTCGCGCACGGAACATTGCGAATCCCAGCTTATGATGGGGCACCAGTTTTCCCCTTACGTCTTGGCGTGTATGCGCCTGTCACGGCTTTGTTTAAGGTATTCGGACTTTCGGAAGTCACAACGGTTGCTTATCCTTTCCTGATCAGCATCCTCGGATGCTTGCTAACATACGCACTCGCACGCTACCTGGTAACGCCGTTTGTGGGCTTGATCGCGCTGGCGTTGCTCTCAATTGTGCCGATCGACATCGGCATGGCGTCTCTTCTCTTTCCAGATGCAATCGCGGCCTTTTGGGCGAATCTCGCAGTCGCTGCCGCATTGATTGCGCTCAGGAGAGCAGGAATACGGCAAGTAAGTGTGCTGGGGCTATTGAGCGGCCTGCTATTTGGTGTTTCATGGTTATGTAAAGAGTCCGTTGTGTATCTTGTTCCATTTGTGTTTATTCTTGTATGGTTTTGTGGATCCAAGACAACTAAAGCCGGACGAGCAGCATGTTTTGCGGCAATAGGCGTTGGGGCAGCGGCGGTACTTATAGCGGAGATGATTTTCTATCGAAAGCTAACTGGAGACTTTTTGTTTCGCCTTCACGGAACAGAGCGAAACTACCTGAAATCCCCTCAATTTTACTTTGATAGTTCGTCGCCACTATACGGTTGGAAGGCCGGAGGCTACACGAAGGCACTCTTGCTTCGATTGTTTGTTAGCGGCCCGCGCGATCTGATCTTCGATAGGCAAATGATTTGCTTGCCTGCCGCTGCGATTATTAGCGCGATATGGGCTTTAAAGACTCGGCAACAAAAACTGTACTTGCCGATTCTGTGGCTTGGTTCCCTTTTGCTGATGTTCAATTTCATGTCTTCTTCATTCTCTGCGTACAAGCCTTTAATTCTTTTTGCGCGTTACACGTATCCAGTGCTGGTGCCATCGCTGATTTTGGTTGGAGGCCTCCTTGCAGGACTTCTAGCTGGTGGGGCCGGGAGCAAGATTCAGAATGGACCTCGAATTGCGCTGATCATGGGGATTTGTTTTTTGGGGATGAGCGCCTTCGTTGGACGCAAGATTTACACATCCCGACCGGAGCAAATTGAGAGGCGAGTTGCAGCGCGCCTTACCAAAGACGATGTCATTTATACAGACTTTAGATCCGCAACAAGTCTGGTTTTTTTTCGAACAGGGAGTCTCGAGCCGGCGGATTCGAAAACAATTCCCTGGGAGGGAACAAAATTAGATCAGATCCCAAACGGGGCCTATGTACTGGTTGAGAAGGCCAAGATAACTTCCCTCGCAGTGATATACAAATACGAGTCTCCCAGCTACGTGTTACAGCCACCGCTAAACTGGAAAATCGTTCAGGATTATACCGGGGGGGAATTGTATCAGGTAAACGCTCATTGAAGAGGGTGCCGCCGATTGCGGTGCGGGGCGGCTAACTAGTGGGTACGAATGCTTCTTCAAAGATTCTTTGGTAGTGTAGACTTAGCGTACCGCGTCAGCGGTCACTGCAACGATTTTTCTGGGAGACTCTCGGCATGAAACCACTGACATTTTTTTGGATTCTTTTCAGTGTCGCGCTGAATGCATTTGCGCAGATTCTGCTTCGCAAAGGCATGCTTGGTATCGGCCAAGTCGATTATTCCAAGCCTGTAACGATGGCCGTTTCTGTTGGAACCAGTGTTTGGGTGTGGGGCGGCATGATGTGCTACGCGGTATCGATTCTGCTGTGGCTTGGCGTTTTGTCCAGGCTTCAAGTCAGTGTCGCCTATCCCTTTCTTTCCATCGGATATGTGATTGCCGCGATCGTGGGATTCTTCTATTTGGGAGAGTCCGTCGGCCTGTTGCGCATGTCCGGCATAGCCTTCATTTGCATTGGCTTGTTGCTCATCAATAAATCGGCGTAAGAGCCGGAACCAGTCTGATAGGTCAGGGTGCAATGCGACATGTCATTACGGGCGGGTCTGGATTCACGGGCACTTATCTAGCATTGGAGTTGGCACGACAGGGCGAACGGGTATTGATATTCGACCTTGCGCCGCCCCCGGCGTCTTCGCAATGCTCGTGCGAGTTTGTTCAAGGCGACGTGCGCAGCCGTGAAGACCTGGCCCGCATCAATCTATTGCCAGACGATGTTGTGTATCATTTGGCGGCGCGGCAATTTCATCTTGCGGTGCCGAAGCGGGATCAGGATGAATGGTTCTCGGATGTAAATGTCAATGGAACGCAGTGCGTTCTCGACGCGATGGAATCGGGCGGCGCAACGGGGATCGTCTTCGTTTCAACGGACATGGTCTACGGCTGGCCCCAAACTGTCCCGCTTGGAACCGACCATAGGCGACAGCCTCTTGGCCCATATGGCAGAAGTAAGTTGCGCGCCGAGGAGTTGCTCATTGCCGGCCGGCGAAAAGGGCTCAAAGCGACGATCTTCCGTCCGAGGCTGATCTCCGGGCCCGGCCGCCTGGGCATCCTGACCAAGCTGTTCTGGTTGATCGAACACAGCCTTCCCGTGCCCTTGATTGGCACAGGAAGGAATTGCTACCAGATGGTAGCCGTGGAAGATTGCGTAAGCGCGATGCTTGCGGCGGTGGGCAAGGGATTGCCACCGGGACCCTTCAATCTTGGATCGGACGAACCGCCGCAGGTTCGAGACCTGCTGCGCCACCTCATCGATCGTGCGCACTCGAAGTCATTCCTGGTGCCGACATGGGGGCCAGGATTAAAAGCGACTCTGGGACTCATGAACAAGATCGGAATGCCCATCCTCCATCCCGAACAGTATCTGATCGCCGACGCACAGTATGTTTTGGATACTGGGGGAACGAAGGAGGCCCTGGGCTGGAAGCCAAAGCATTCGGATACCGATATGCTTGTTGGGGCATACGAGGTTTATCGGAAGCAAGGGAACCGATAAGTCCGCGATTGACAGAGTGCATTGTCGGACCTGGACGGGAAGATTCGTCTTGTGGTCCGCACTTCTGCCGAGAATTCCAATACATTTCGGTTGGGTTTTCCGGGGAGCAGGTCACCGCGTCCGATGCACCGCGTCAGACATCGATTTTACTGCGACATCTTACCGGACAGGAATACTTTGCACTATTCCTTTACCGCGACGAGAAAGTACCCGAGGGGAAAGGTACGCCCGGTAGCGGCGGAGAACCTGCGTCCAATCGGGGTGCGAGTCAATGTCGAGATGGCCCATTGGCTGAGCATCGCGACAGGAGTACCAACGATTGGCAACCGTTTCACATTCTTTGCAAAAACATCTGCCAGGACTTCGGGAGAACCACCAATCGCCTGGAGTTGCAGCACTCGCATTCCGCTGCGCTCCATGAAGCGCCTGAGCGCAAACTCGGTGTAACGGTAGTAGTCGTGCGGTTGTTCGTGAAGCCAATAGTAAAATGGCACATTCATGATTAGCTTCCCGCCGGGAGAAAGCACCCGGGCCATCTCTCGGCAGAAGGGATCTGGTTCTGGAATATGCTCAAGGACATCTGAAAGGATAATTGCATTGAATTCGCCGTCTAAGAAGGGCAGCGCCTTTGTCAAATCAGCTTCGAAGTCAAGATGATTGTTCTTATGAAGGCTATGTTCCCAATCGATGCAAATAATGTCCGTGACATACTTTCGGTATGCATCATAGAGCGGCACTTTACCGCAACCGAGGTCGAGTAGTCGTCCTTTTGCATGGAGTTTCAAATTTGCATCGTAGTATTCAGCAGCCCGGTCAGCTACCAGGCGCGACGATATTCCTACCTCATTCGGGTCACGCGAAGCCACCAGTCGCCCGTTCTTGCGAACATACTTACTTGCCTTCCAATCGTCGCAATTCCTCATTTTACTGGACCCCCCATAGTCGTTGCTGCAAGAAAACGCACCTGCCTCCGCCGGTTGCACGACAGGACGGCGAGTAGTGGCAAAGATCGAGTATCATGCCGGGGAACTGTTCCCCAGGTTTGGCTTCATGCTGATCTGCGTAAGCTGCCAACCCCAGATGCCTTGCGGACCTGAGCCAGGGACTGAGATTATCACGCATTGAGGCCTCGGAACTACGAATCAAAAGGGAAGTCCGGGTTCAATAGCTGGAAAGGTGTCAGTTGAGACGGACGAGCAATTGATTTGAAATTCAGCTGTCATATGGAATTCTCCTGCTGATTTAGAATTACCGAGACAACCAAGGGGCCCGGACCGGGTGAGGCTGCGGGTGCGCCGATCGGTGCGAAGAAGCGGCGGATTGCAAGTTATCGAAGAGCGAAGACGTAGAAGTCGGCAAACGACGTTTCATCGGGGTTTTGCGAATCGTAAGGGTAGGCGTTTTTGAGAGTGGACTTATGGCGCCATTCCGGCTTGTTCTGTTCGACCCACCTTGTGAACTGGCGGTGCCGCACATGCTTGGTTGGCCAATCCAGATCCATGTTGCTAGAATACACGATTACGAACCGTTGCGAAGACTCAAATAGTCTTCGCATGTAGTCGTCGAACACGCGATCCTCCACCAGGTGGTAGATCACGTCGAGCGACAGAGACAGTTCGGCAATGGAGCCGGGAATTACTTCGTCCCAATGCAGAAACCGTTTAGAGTTGTCGCCAGAGAAGAGGACACGGCACATTTCGACTGCCTTTGGCGCGATGTCCACGCCTGTATAACTCGGATAAGACGCGAGCTTGAGTTGCGCGCCATCTCCACTGCCGAACTCGATCACCGAGCGAATCTCGTGCTCGATCACAAATCTGTTCAAAAAGTTCGCCTTGAACTCCGCCAGACGGTTGTAGCTCCCGGCCCCTGAATTACCACCGGTCTTGTAGCGCTGTTCCCAGTAATCGGAGGACGTCGTAAATCGATCTCCTCGCCCTCGAAAATGAGTCAGACATTCGCGAATCAAAGGGAGGCTCTTAAGAATGTTCTTCACCTGTGTCCATGAGGCCATGGCTTCTCCTGTTTATGTTACGGGGTTGATTCTAACCGGGGGGCGAATGATTTGAAATTCAACTGTTACAAGTCATCCTCCTGATGACATTGGGATCAGCGAGACCTCCAAGTACTTGAGACTCGGGAAACCAGGAGCAACGCGCGGCCCTTTAGGTAAGAATATGCGGGAACGCTCGCCCTTTCAATGGCGCCGATGTAAAGGCACGCACCGGTCAAAATTGATATGGCAAGCCGTGCGGCCTGTGGCACTGCAGACCCGAGCACCGAGCGTAACGCGATGACACCTAATGCCATGAAGATAGCACAAACAAATGGCCCTCGCAGATTCATCATGATCTTGCGAAATGATAAATCAATGAGCGAGCCTGCCAGCCGCCACTGCGGATACCAGAGAACGAGGTACAACGCAACTGCGTAACCGACGGCGACACCGAATGCGCCCCATCGCAGTCCGGCTATGAAACCCAATAAGTAAACGGGTGAGGAAGCCATTGTCCACCAGAGCATGCGGTCGGTACGTCCGACGGCCATGTATATCCAGCCGGAGGTGGTGCCGATCGCGTTTCCAACGCCGGCAATGGNNTTTGAGTCCTGCACCAATGAAAGAGCGGGGAAGAGGACCGGGGAAAGGACGGTGTTTACCTGATTCACCGGGAGCACCATCAAGGTGTAACTGCGAGAATAGAGTCCTAATGGTACTGCTCCGCAGAACCGGCCAACCAGCAGATTGTCGCCATTTCGGACCCAATAGTTGACTAAGGAGGATCCCAGCAAGCCCGAGCCGAAGGGGACGAGCCTTCGCCCCGACTTAAAGCTCAGGCGAAAAGTCGGATACCATTTGGCCGCTGCCCACCGGAAGCATACGGCACTTGCCTGGATGGCAATCGCCTGAATGACGAGACTCATGACGCCAAGGCCGATAGCAGCAGCCCAGCAAGCGAGCACACTTGAAACGATTACGGAGCCCAGATCAGTGATGGCGAGGGCTTTAAATCGGAATTGCTTTTGCATGATGCTTCCAGGGACGAGACCCAATGAGCTAATGACAGGGCAGATTCCAAGAAGTCGCGTAATCCCGATAAGTCTCGGCTCATGATAAAACTGAGCAATCAGCGGCGCGCACAGAATAGTTACGATCGTTAGAGTAATGCCAGTTAGCAGATTGAGCCAGAACACAAAGTTAAGGTCCCGGTCAGTAATGTCCTTACGCTGAACCAGCGCCGCACCGAGACCAAGGTCTGAAAATAGATTTGCAAAGCCAGTAAATACGACTGTGAGGCCTATGAGCCCGAAGTCTTCAGGAGTCAAAAGGCGTGCAAGAACAACCCCCAGCGCGACTTGAATGACCTGTCGTGAAACTTGCGAGATTGCTGTCCATGATACGTGGCGTGCCAGCCCCATACGCCTACCTGGCCCGACGAAGCGCAGGCTCGTGCCACACCATCCGTAGTGGAGAGTGAACCAGGAGGAAGACAAAAGCCAACGGGGCTGAGTCCTGAGCCCCCGGGCGAGGCATTCTGGATTCGCGGTCCGCCGCTGCTGTGTTCTCTCCAACCATGCTATAGCCTCCTTTCCATGCACACCAGGAACTTCTATCTCAGAGCAGCATGTCCTTTAGCCGGCTCCGCGATTATCTCGATTGTCGTGGCCGCAGTCACGTCGAACGCAGCCACTCCTAATGCGGCGCCAACGACCCCCGTCTGGCCGCCACCCGCTATTTGCTCAGCCGCATGAAGCCGCTTCGCTCGACCTGCTCCAGGCGGCAGACGCCGTAGATCAGCAGCACAAAACCTAAACCGGGCGTCATCATTATGATTGACTGACTGAAGCTGAGCACGAGGATGACAATCATGACGTAAATCAGAACCTGCAAATTTCGGAGGTCATAGTTCAGCAGGGCCCGAAGCATGTACAGGAACGACCACAGGATGATTGGCAGATAGATGATGAACCCGACAATCCCGTAGTCAAGCAAAACCTCCAAATAATTGTTATGCGCGCTGGTGACATCCCAGCCAGCTCTCACGACAACGCTCCAGGCCTCCCGGGTGTGCCACAGGCCGTAGATGCCATAGCCAAGCCACTTGTGCTTTAGGAATAAGCTCCACGACGCTAGCCAGATATCCGTGCGTCCGGTGGCCGTGCGGTCACGATGCAGGGGGTGCAAGACTGCGTCGAGATTGAGAGACACCAGCACCACGACCAGGAGGAGGGCGGAGAACGCAAAGACGATGACCGGCAGTCGAGAACGAGGCTCAAGGCTTCGGAGGATACGCATTAGAAATGAAAACACAAGAAGACAGGCAATCGTGAGCCAAGTCTCCCGGCTCTGCGACATCACCGTGCAAATGGCGACCAGGATGAAGAGGGTCCAGCGCCAGAGCCGATCAATACTGTTGAGCGGCCGCAGGCCCAAGGCTGCGGCCGCGGCGACGGCCACTGAGCTGCCGAGCATGTTCTTCTGGGCGAAGACACCCTGCCACGCTCCAGCGTTGTCTGGATCTAACCGGCCAGAGTCAATGCCGTATCGAGGCAGAAAAACGGCAACGATAACGCTCGCAGCCAAGAGGATGGTCAGCGACCAAACGAGCATGCGGG
>PMWR01000163.1:4131-20307 GCA_003166055.1 Acidobacteriaceae bacterium | reverse complement strand
GCGATGGTGGTTTTGCCGATGCCCCGATGGCCGGAAAAGATGTAGCCGTGGGCGATGCGGTTTTGCGAGAGGGCGTTCATCAGGGTGCGCGTGACGTGGTCCTGGCCGGCCACGTCGGCGAAACGCTGCGGACGGTATTTTCTGGCCAGAACCTGGTAACCCATGCGTGCGCTCCCTGAGACCGACGGCAGATTGCGACGGGCTCAAGTGGATTGTATCGTTCCAGGGTGGCAAGGCGCGGAGGTGGAAAACGGATTTGCTGCTTGTGAATTCTTGCGGGAATGGTCCAATGCTCAGGCGCTTGCAGGGCTTGCGGTCTTTCGAGATTTGCGCGTGATCCGCTTCTTTTTTGCAGTTTTGGCGCGGGCTTTTTTCGCGGTGGCGTTGCGCTTGCGGATTTCTTCTGCTGAATACATGGTGCCGCGGCAGTTTTTTGCGCCGCAGTTGCAGGTGGCCTCGTCGTCGCCGCCGTCGTAGAGGCANNTGCTCTTCGCTGGTTTCGCAGTTGGCGGCGCAACTGTGGTTGATGAACATGGCGGCGCAGTGGCCGTCGATGACGATCTCGCCGTCACCCAGTCCAAAGAGGTAGGTGATGGGCGAGTCCTCGTATGCGGCGTCGGCCTCGTCTTTTGAGATGCGGCGGCCGGTGTATTCAGCCACGTGTTCACCCTTGCGGATGGGCGTGGTGGTGTAGCAGCCGGCGGCGTGGATGGCGGAGGAGCGGATGATGAGGCCCATGCGAATGTGCGATGCTTTCCTTTAAGGCGGAAAATGTTGTATGCAACGCATCGTACCATTGAAGGGATAAGGAACATGAGATGGGGCTTCGGATTTGCGCTGGTTTTAGCGGGTTGCCTGTCGGCGGCGGCGCAGACTCCTACGCAAACGCCGGCGCAGACACCGGCTCAGGCTCCGGCAACGCCGCCGCAAAAGCCAGCGGGAACGCCTCCGCAGACCCCGGCGCAAACGCCCGTGCCCCAGACCGGTTCCACGAACGCGTTTCCTGAGGATACGACCAACATTCCGGTGGTGCCCACGAATCCCACGGCCGCGGACAGGATTGCAAGCGGCGATGAAGGCAGGCCGATGGCTTTGCCTGGGGTGGACATCGATCCGGTGCGCAGTCCGGACGACGCATCGGCGCCGGCAGACGATGCGCAGGGAGATAGTTCGAGTTCGGCGGACATGGACAAGCTGCTGCCGGCGACCGGCGACGATGCTTCGGACAGAAAGAGAAAGCTCTCGGTGAGGGAGCCCACGCACACGGAGGGGGCTTCGGAAGACATTAACGTCGGGGAGTACTACCTGCAGACAAAGAACTGGAAGGCGGCGCTATCGCGCTTCGAGTCGGCCATGGTGCTTGCGCCGGACAATCCCGACGCGTTTTGGGGATTGGCGGAGGCGGACCGGCACCTGGGGAATTTAGCCGATGCGCGCAAGTACTACCAGATTGTGGTGGATTACGATCCGGACAGCAGGCACGGGAAGGATGCGCGCAAGGCGCTGAAGGACCCGGAGATTGCGAATGCGAAGGCTGCGGCACCCGCGGCTCCGGGGGCAAAATAGCCCAAGAATGGTGCAAAATGGCGGTTTCTCCGACGGATGCGTGTCTGTAACTTCTTTGTTTTCTTGAGCTGCAAAAAAACGAAACGGTTAAGTGCTTTGTTTTCATAGAAACGTATGGGGGGGGTAGGGGGGGTAGGCTGTTTTTTGGCGGGACCACCCGGTTTGAATGGGTTCGTATTGATGCGAATTCAGCGCTCTGTTCTTCACAGTTTCAATTGTGCGCCTTTTGCAGTTAATTATCGGCAAAACCCCTGCGGTGGGGCGGACGCTCGCGGGAGGCTCGCAGAAGTGAGTCTTAGCTCAGAGGCCGGACCAGCGTAGATAGGCCGCTATGATCGGCTGGCCCCACAGGCTGGCGATGATTCCACCGATGCAGAGGAATGTGCCGAGGGGCAGCTTGCTGGCGGACCAGAGGGTTGAATCTGTGTGCGCTGAAGGGTCCCTTCGAAGTGATGGACTGACGAGGACGGCCAGGGCAACGACGGTTCCGATGACGACGCCGAGGGCGAAGGCTAGCAAGGCGCCGGGCAGGCCTAGCCAGGCGGCCAACATGGCCATCAGCTTGGCGTCGCCGAGGCCGATGCCTTCGCGGTGGCGGATTAGCTTGTAGAGCCAGCGGATGAGGAGGATTAGGGCGGCGGCGGCTAGGATTTCGAGCAGCCTTTTGCCGGCCGACATGACGTCTTCTCGAAGTGTTCCGGGAATGTTCAGCGCCCAGCCGACCTGTTCTCCCTGGAGGAACCACCAACCAAATCCCACAATTATTCCTGGCAAAGTGATGGCGTCTGGGAGCCAAAGACGCTCAGCGTCAAGGGCGGCGAGGCAAACGAGCGCCCACATGAGAGACATCATTCCGAGAGCGAATTCAAGAGGAAAGAACGCAATGTAGGATCGCCACGCAACAGCGGCCCACAATACCCCTACAGCCAACTCCACTAGCGGATAGCGCCAGCCGATTGAGGCGTGGCAGTTGCGGCAGCGGCCGCGGAGGAAGAGCCAGCTTGCTAGCGGGATGTTCTCCCACCAACTTAGCGTGTGATCGCAAGTTCGGCAGTGGGAATGCGGGTGGACGATGCTTTCGCCCTCGGGCCAGCGGCTCAGGCACACGTTGAGAAAGCTGCCGAAGGCGAGGCCGAAGAGGCCCGCGAATATCGTTCCAAGAATGCGAATCATGCGCGAGGTTGAGTATACGTCGAGGCGACCGGTGGAGCGCGGCGTGATTACATTCTCAGGCCCCAAAAGCGAGAGCTGGGGCATCCGGCGGGTTGCGTTTGCCGTGCTGGAGATCGCGAAGCTGTCGGAGTAAACTGTAGGGGCATGGACGTTCCGTCTGAAAGCTGCCCCGCACATGCTGCCGATGCGACTACCGTGACCAATGCGGCTCGGGCGGCGGCGTCGTTTGAGCAGTCGGTGCGCATCATGGCGCGGCTGCGGGGGCTGGACGGTTGCCCGTGGGACCGCGAACAATCCTTTGACTCCATCAGAAAACACACGCTGGAAGAAACCTATGAGGTTTTTGACGCCATTGAGCGCCGCGACTTTCCGCATTTGGCCGAGGAGTTGGGCGATCTGCTGCTGCAGGTGCTGTTTTATGCGGAGATGGCGGCGAACGAGGGGCACTTCACGATCACCGATGTGCTGGGTCATCTGAACAACAAATTGGTTCGGCGGCATCCGCATGTGTTTGGCGAGGAGGCTTCGCGGGCGGCGGGCAATCGCGCGGACGTGGATGCGGCGGTGGAGGGTTCTTCGGCAGCGGTGCTGCGGAATTGGGAAGAGATCAAAAAGGCAGAGCAGCAGGCAGAGGCACGGCATGCAGCTTGGGCGCCTTCGGGGTCCAGGTTGGATTCAGTGCAGCGGGCGATGCCGGCGCTGGCTGAGGCGGCGAAGCTTGGAGCGAAGGCGGCGAAGGCGGGATTCGATTGGCCGGATTGGCGCGATCTGCTGCCCAAGCTGGCGGAGGAGACGGCGGAACTGGAGGCTGAGGCTGCTTCAGCGGATCCGGCACGCAAGCCGGCGGTTGAGGCGGAGCTGGGCGACTTGCTGTTTACCGTAGTCAATCTGGGCCGGCACCTGGGTGTCGATGCGGAGATGGCGCTGCGNNTAGGCCGTTGGAAGAGCTTTTGCCGGCGGAGTTGGAGGCGCTATGGGTTGCGGCCAAGGCGAGGTTGGCAAAGCAGTCAAAATCGGTGGAGGGAGCGTGAACGAGTTTCTCGAAAGGCATTCCTCAGGGGCTAAAGCCCATCTTGATTCGATGCGCTTAATACCGGGGATAAATCCCCTGCCTACCGCCCGGAAGAGCTTCTTCGCAATTGGGGGGCGGGCATGATTGTGATTCGACCCTGCTCGGGTTTTGATGAGTTGCAGGCCTGCGTCGATCTCGAAGTGGAGACATGGGGTTACGATGAGGCCGACGTGATTCCGCGCAGGGCGTTTCTGGTTGCGCAGAAGATCGGCGGCCAGGTAATTGGTGCCTTCGATACTGAGATTGCTGGGGCATCGGCACAGGGCGGCCCGGAATCGCTGGTGGCGTTTGCGTTTTCTTTGCCCGGATTCAAGGCCGGCAAAGACGGACCGCGGCCTTATCTGCATTCGCACATGCTTGCAGTGAGGGAAGGTTACCGGAACAGGGGCCTGGGCGCGCGATTGAAGCGGGAGCAGCGGCTGGACGCGCTTTCGCGGGGCATACGGCACATGGAATGGACTTTCGATCCGCTGGAGATCAAGAACGCATTTTTGAATATCCACAAGCTGGGAGCTCTAGTTTATTGTTATCGGGTTAATTTCTATGGTGTATCCTCATCTCGACTGCAGGCTGGGCTTCCAACGGATCGTCTTTTGGCGGAATGGGAACTGGATTCGCCGAGGGTTGAAGCAATTCTTGAGGGACGGCATGCAGCCGCAGAGGTCATAGAAGAACGAATTCTGGTCCCGGCTGCGATTTACGAGTGGAAGGCTTCGGAAGCGGACCGGGAACGAGCGCTTGGTGTTCAGTTAGAGAATCGGAAGAAGTTTCTCGATGCATTTTCCCGGGGGCTGGCAGTGGTTGGCTTCGTCCGGGACGCGGAAGGAAATGGAGTCTTTGAACTGGGAACGCTCTCATCCAAGGATCGTCAAGACTAAGGATCGTAAAAATCTATGAAAATCGATGCAATCATTCTTCGTGAACTGCACCTTCCCCTGGTGCGTCCGTTTGAAACCAGCTTTGGCGTAACCCGCAACCGAAGGATTCTTCTGGCCGAGATACGGTCAGAGGGACTGACTGGGTGGGGCGAGTGCACGGCCGGCGAGCGGCCGTTTTTTTCAGGCGAATCGACTGACAGCGCCTGGGCTGCGATTGTCAACGAACTGGGTCCGATGCTGGCTGCGGAGACGCCGGATCACGGCGGGGACTGCCCGCGGATCTTCAAGCAGGTACGCGGCAATCGCATGGCCAAGGCGACGCTCGAGAACGCAATCTGGGATCTGGAAGCACAGCGCGAAGGCATTTCGCTTTCGCGGTTGCTGGGTGGGGTGCGCGAAATCATTCCGTGCGGCGTGTCGCTGGGGATTCAAGCGACGATTCCGGAGTTGCTGGCGAACATCGAGAAGGAGCTGGCTGCCGGCTACCAGCGCATCAAGCTGAAATGCAAGCCGGGCTGGGACGTCGAGGTCTTCGAGAAGGTGCGAAACCGCTGGCCGGGGATTACGCTGAGCTGCGACGCCAATTCGGCGTACAAGCTCAGGGATGCGGATCACCTGGTGACGTTTGACGCCTTCGANNGGCGGGTTCTCCGAGGCGATTGCGGTGCATAACGCGGCGCACGAACGGGGGATTCCGGTGTGGTGCGGCGGGATGCTGGAGTCGGGGATTGGGCGGTCGCACAACATTGCGCTGTCGACGCTGGAGAACTTTACGCTGCCGGGAGATGTATCGGCGTCGGCGCGGTATTGGCGCGAGGATATTGTGGACCCGGAAATCACCGTGTTGCCGACGGGCGAGATCATGATTCCGACGACTCCGGGGCGCGGGTACGAGGTGCGGACCGAGCTTGTGGAAAGGCTTACCGTGCGCAGCGAGACGATCAGGGAATTTGCACTGGTAGGGTAACCACCTGCGGTGCGACAGACGCTCGCGGGACGCTCGCGCTGGCTTTGTCGCTTCCCACCCATTCCACCACCTGCGGTGCGGCTGACGCTCGCTATTCGCTCGCACGGGTCTAATTGGTTCCCACCCATTCCGCGATAAGGCTGCGGAATGGATGGAGGCCCGCCATTATCTTGGGTGTCAATGGAGTAGGAGGCGAGCGCTGGAACCGCGCGCAGGTGTCGGCGGGGATGGCAGCGGCGACGTAAGTTGATTCCCGTTATGGGATCGCCGCGTCAGGAAATCCGGAATTGTGCTCGATTGTGATTGCACGCACAGACGGTCCCTGATGAATGGCGTTTCCTGATGGTACTGAAGTTCAACTTTCTCTAACGGGCTGCCGGTCAAATCGGCGATCCAACTGCGTTGTCATGAGGGGACGCGGCGAAGGTGGAGAGTGGAAGCGGATGATCCTGGGCTGTGGAAAGCCCTCAATTAGATTCTCCGTGTAACGCACGAAACCGCCGAGCACGTTTCCCCGAAGCGTTTCCGATTCCGGTTTCGGTTCGGAACGCGCAAGTCCTTTTGCCTTGGGGGGCTCGTGCTCAAACGCAGTCTGGATATTGCACTCGCAGGATTGGTGCTGATGTGTGCGCTGCCGGCTCTGGCAGTTGCCGCACTGCTCATTAAATTGGATTCCAAAGGATCGATCCTGTTTTGTCAGGAGCGTATGGGCAGGAATTTCAAGCGATTTCAGCTTTTTAAGCTTCGAACCATGAGGGAGGGGGGCGATGGCCCGGCCTACACGCTGGGAGCCGATCCGCGCATAACGCGCGTGGGGCGCTGGCTGCGCTGGTTCAAGCTCGATGAGCTGCCGCAGTTGTGGAATGTGCTGCGCGGGGAGATGAGCCTGGTTGGTCCGCGTCCGGTTGTGCCGGAGCTGGCGTTTGAGTTCAATTGGGCCTATGCGACCTTACTAAAAGTGCGTCCTGGCCTGACGGACCCGGCAACGGTAAAGTATTGCCGGGAGGCGGAGATGCTGGCACTGGTTCCTGAGGCTTTTCGCTATTTCAAGAGGGTGGTGACGCCGGATAAGCTGCGCATTTCCGAGGCCTATATTCAAAACGCAAATGGGTGGCGCGACCTGTGCGTGATGGCGTCGACGGCCAAAGCTCTGTTTCTCTCAATGAGACACCTTAAGCCAACTCAGCCGCTGTCTGCCGGGCTGCGCCTTGCGCCTGTTCTGATGTTCAGGGCGCGTGCGCGAGCAAACCCTCTGTGGCGGGGGAAAGCCAGCGTTGGAATGGAAACCGTGAGAATGAATGGTTCGATGATCCGTTCGACTTCGGGGCTGGATCGCGGTATCGTTGCGCCGGGCGCATTTCGTCCGGTCCCTGTTGGGCTCATCAGGCGTGAGTCCGCGGCAATGGCAGGAGATCGCAGCCCCTCCGCGCCTTGAACGCTGGTGTCTGAACGGCTTGAATACGTGTGCTGACTGTCACCGGTTGGGCTAAGTGCCGTCTTGTTATGATTATCAGCGGAAAATAAACGGCCGCGCCCGTGTGGGTTGCGGCGAGGAGAGTGTAATGCCGGAAGTATTCTCATTCAGTACAATTCCCGCCAAAATTCTTTTGCCGATCGACTTCAGTTCGTCGTCTCACGAAGCGCTTGAGCATGCGACAGTGCTTGCCCAGCACTTTCATGCCGAGATCTACCTTGTGCATGTTGTGCCTGAGATTGGAAACGTAGAGGAAGCGAAGAAGCAGGCGGAGGCGGACTTTCAAGTATCCGTAGCCGGTCTCGGGGTCAAAGGGATCAAGGCGAAATCGAGTGTTGAGGTCGATAACGACATCGCGGGCAGCATCCTGGATGTGATTGAGCGCGAGCACATCGATCTGATCGTAGTGTCAACGCACGGCACGACGGGATGGCATCCGCTGGTTTTCGGGTCGATTGCGGAGAAGCTAGTGAAACTGGTGCAGATTCCGCTGCTGCTGATTCGCACGGCGAAGCCCGCAAGCAGCGTGAAGGTCGGATCGGGCCGTTTGATGGAGTGGTGGTAGAGAAACAGAGAACAGGGAATAGGGATTAGGGAGCAGGGCCAACGGTGATCGGCTGGCGCCTGTTCCGCCCAACTTTAGACGCCTTTATTCTGCGTCTTTGACGCAGCGGAATCCGATGCCGCCGGAGCGGTCGTAGCCGGGCGCCATCAACAGAAGCTTGCTGTGCTCGTCGTTGCGCCAGGCCTGGGGGAAGTACCAGATGGAGCCTTGCGGCTGGTAATACTCCCCGCCGCGAAGAATGGCGGCGCGGGTGTGTTCGTCGTCGAATTCGTCGGTCCACTGCCAGACGTTGCCGACGAGGTCCATGACACCGTAGGGGCTAGCGCCGGCGGAATGGGCGTCGACTGGATCGGGGCCGGGCATGGCGCGGCCCGTGGCGGGGGTGGGGACGTTTTCGGGCTGCCAGTAGTTGCCCCAGGGAAATGCGCGGCTATCCGTGCCCTGCGCGGCAATTTGCCACTCCCACTCATGGGGCAGGCGCTTGTCGGCCCAATGTGCATAGGCGCGAGCATCCTCAAGAGAGACCCATGTGACGGGGCGATTATCCCAGCCTTGGGGAAAGCCGCCATTTTTCCAGTCGCGCAAAAAGTTGATTGCGTCGCGGGGCGCGTAGTGCGCGGCATCGAGGAACTGCTTGAACTGCGCGTTGGTGACCGGAAATTTGTCGATGAAGAAGGTCTTGATCTCCATCGTGTGTTCGTGGAAGCGGCGCGGGGAATCTTCCCATGGGTACTGAACGTCGACGCCAACGTTTCCGCCGCCCTCTATTTCTGTGCCGCTGACTCTGAAATCGAAGGTTCCTCCGGGGATTTTGACCATTCCGGCTGGTGCTTCCGCCGCGGGCGCTGTGGGTGGGATGTCGACGATGGTTTGCGGCAGGATTCCCGACTGATGCGAGAACTCCGCGAGCGGTTCTTTGGTCATTGTGGACATGCGGCTGATTAAGGCCTTGATTGCATCGCTGGGCTCGCCGGGCGTGGCCAGAATTGCGCCGTAGCCATTGGCCTCGATGGGGAAGCTAAGCATGGCGACGGGGCCGGTGGTATCGGGCTTCAACTCGACGCCATGATAGAGGTCGAAGTAGCGCATGCCTGGCTTGAGCGGTACATCCATCTGGCGTCCGTTGATCTCGTAGGCATTGCGGTTGACGATCGTCCAGACCGTTTCCTGCCCGAGCGGCCAGCGACTGGCGTATACGCCGTAGCTGTGCATGGGATAGAGGGGCTCCCAGTCGGGGCTGACGAGGAACGGCGCAATGGCGCGTGAGAGGTTCGCAACGCGGCGGGTGGCTTCGGCGTCGCGCGGGGCGATGCCGACCCAGATGCCCCACACGTTTTCCCAACTCTCCCAGCCCACTCCGTTGAAGAAGGCGAATTGGAGGTCGTTGGTCTTGTCCGGGTTCCAGCGGTCGCTTATGTTGACCATGTGGCGGGTTTCAAGCCACTTGAAGCGGTCGACCATGGGGATGAAGGGAAAGCTGTACTGGCCCCAGGTCATCAGATTCCAGGCGAGGGCTTCGTCGCTTGGGCTGTCTTCGGGCTCGAATGCCAGAGGGTGTCCGATCTTTTCAGACGCCAGGGAGAATTCCAACGGGACACCCTGCTGCGTGTCGCCGTTGATGCCGTCGGCGTCGATCTCCTTCATCAGATTGGCGATGGCGTCGGGCCAAAGGTCGTCACCGGGCTCAGAGGAGGGTGGGGATGAGGGCGGGTGCGTGCCTTCATCCCACATCATCATGGGAAAGAGAACGCGGACGCCGCGGCGATGGAAGTCGGCGACCATCTGGCGGACGCCCTCGACGCCGCCGGGCATGGACTCGACCATTTCAAGCTGGTTGCGGTCGTCTATCCCCAAGTTGGGATAGGTTGCCCAGGCCAGCACGGCATCGATGCCGCCATAGCGTTTGTCGAGGTCGTCGATGTAACGGTCGACGGTGTAGCGGCCGGCGACGGGATCGTAAAAGTATCGATCCTGAACCATCATTTGAGGCTGGATAAAGCTGGACTGGGTCCATTGGAGGGCAGGCAGCTGGTAGCGGGAGGAATCGTAGCCGGTGCGGATGTGGCGTTCAGAGCGCCAATGCTGGATGTCGTGGAGCCAGCGCTCGTGGGTGAAGGGAGCACAGCCGGCTTGCAGAATGCCTTCCCAGGCGTAGTGGAGGTTGAGGCAATCCGGCGGCGGAATCTGCTGGCCGCGTGCTGGGTATTGAGTGTCTTGCGCCGCAGCGGCGAGGGAGATTGCTCCCACTAGAATTCCAAGGCAAAGTTTGTGGAGCATGGTGCCCGATTCTCCCTGTTCGTCGATTCAGTATTTCTTTTGTCGAGAAGAGTTTTACGAATGTTGGATGAGGAAGGCATCCACCTGGGCTCGGGTGGGCATGGATTCCTGGGCACCGGTGCGAGTGACGGAGATTGCTGCGGCGGCGCTGGCAAAGCGCGCGGCCTCCCATGGGTCTTTGTTTTCAAGAAGCGCGACGGCAAAAGCTCCGTTGAAGCAGTCACCCGCGCCTACGGTATTGACGGCTTCGACTTTGAAGGGCTTGACCCACGCTGCTTTTCCGCCGGCGACGGCAACGTAGGCTCCCTCAGCGCCGCGCTTGAGGACTACGCCCCGGAGACCTTTGGCAAGCAGGTGCTGCGCGGCATCTTCGGGCTTCGAATCGCCGTTCAGATAAAAGGCGGCTTCGGTTTCGTTGGGAGTGAACCAGGCTACCCGGCTCCAGATTTCGTCGGGCAGCGGCGCGGCGGGCGCGGGATCAAGCATGACGGGAACGCCGGCTTCGGCGCAGAGGGCGAAGGTGTGGCTGATGGTTGCCATGGGGATTTCGAGCTGGCAGAGAACCATGCCCGCGGAGCGAATCAGAACTGCGTGGCGATCGACGTCGGCACCGTCAACATGGCCGTTGGCGCCGGGGACGACGACAATGCTGTTCTCGCCGGCTTCGGAGAGAAAGATGGGGGCAAGGCCGGAGGGGCCGGCGGTGGTCTCCATTGCGGAGGTGTTGACGCCCGCGGCGGCCAGGTTTTTGAGCAAGGCCGGGCCGTATGCGTCGTCACCCACTTTGCCGACCATGTGGACGGGATAGCCGAGGCGCGCTGCGGCAACGGCCTGGTTGGCGCCCTTGCCGCCGGGGGTGGTTTCAAAGCCGGTGCCGATCACAGTCTGGCCGATGCGGGGAATCTGCGGGGTGCGGGTCACCATGTCCATGGTGACACTGCCGACGACGACGATGGGCTTTTGGGAAGTGCTCATGAAAAGGCCTCGAAGTTAGTAGAGCGGAGCCAGCGCGACGGCGCTGAGTCCGGCCAGAAAGAAGATGAACATGAAGAGGAGCAGAACCCTGGCCGCTCGTGGTGCGCCGGCAAATTCACGCCAGACGAAAATGCCCCAGCAAGCGGAGATCATGGTGGCTCCCTGGCCGATGGAGTAGGAGACGGCCGGGCCGATGGGTTTGGCCAGGTGCGCGACCGAGGCCACAAAATTGGCGACCGCGCCGACGCACCAGACTGCGCCGCCAAAAAGGCCGGCCAGGTGCCAGCCGAATGGAGCTCGCCAGTAGCCCGAGCCGTCGACAGGGGGTTTGCCATCGAGCGGCTTGGCCATCAACAGCAGGTTGGCGGGAATGGTGGAGAGGAGAACGCCGATGCCGAAGAAGAACGCAATGGCATAGGGGCCGGGGGCGGCATTGCTGGCTAGATCGCGCGTTGCGATGGGGTACCAGCCGCCCATGAGCACGCCGGCTATCAGCGAGAGGACAATGCCGCGGGTGGTGGTGGCTTTTGCAGTAGATTCGCGCTTGCGGTAGGCGGCGGCGTCGAGCACGATGGCGACGGTGACCAGGGCGACTCCGCCAAAGAGCAGCAGGGGATTGGCTGCGGGGTTGAGGAGATAGCTGGCGACTGCGCCGATGACCAGCGCCAGGCCGATGCCGACAGGGAAGGCGACGGCGAGGCCGGCGACGTCGATGGCGGCGACCAGCAGCAGGTTGGCTACGTTGAAGACCACGCCTCCGGCCAGGGCAAACAGGATGGCGTGGGACGACGTGTGGGCCACTGCATCAAGGAAAGGCGGGCCTGCATGGCCGAGGCTGCCGGCGGTGAATCCCCAGACGACGGTTGCTAGCAGCAGGCCGATGGCGTAGTCCCAGTAGAAAAGCTGGAAGCGGTAGCCGGGGCAGAGCTTGAGGGTGTTGGCCCATGATCCCCAACAGAACATGGTGAGGATCATCAGGAAGAGTGCGAATTCGTAGGTTTCCGGAAGAAGCATGGGCGGTTGGCCTCGGTCGATTGCTCGGGTGCGGGGAACAACGAACGATAGCGCGTGGGGGTGTAGGGGCGCAAATGCCGCGCTCGCGTGGGCGAAGACATTTCCAGATGCCGGCTAGATGGCTTGGACGATGGGTTGCTTTGCGATGGCGCGTAGCCGGGATATGGAGAGGAACACGAGCGCGAGGGAGCCAGCCAGCGCGACGCATGCGAGGAAGAAGGCCCGGTCGAGTCCAGTCTGGCCAATCGGCAGCGCGGTAAAGGTTCCGGCGATGCCTGTCCACCAGTAGGCGAACAGGCCGATGTCCATCATGGTATGGCCCAGGATGCAAGGAATCAGCGATTGCGAAGATCGGGCCAGCATTCCAAGCAGTACACCTGCGCCGAACACGATCGGTACCATTCCGGCCGTGGACCATCCTTTGGTTAAATGCACAGACATAAAGAAAAACGAAGAAATCAGAATGGCCGGCGTCGCGCCATAGCGCGTTTCGAGGGGGCGCTGCATATACCCGCGAAAGCCGGTTTCCTCGCAGACTCCCGCCGAAATTGCGGAAATCACGGCCGCCAGCCATCGGAGAGGAAGCGTGGGAATAAAGGAGAAATCATATCCGAGCCGGAAATCTGCTGCCGGGAAAGGCACCAGACGGAACAAGACGACCATGGAAGCATGAACAGTGACCGCGAAGAAAATGGCGGCAACCAGGCCCCAAAACCATTGCCGACTCGACAGCGGGCCGCTGCGGAACGATAAGGCGCGCGCGGTTTGCGTGGAGCGCGGGGAACCTCCTCCAGCGGCCCACCATACGTAAAGGGTGAGAAACGCAGCCTCGGAAATCGCAGCCAGCGGCACTCCAAGATGCCGCAGCAGGAGCGGCCACACATTCGCGGCAACAAGAGCGATAAGAATGCCGGAGACGACGGCGCGAAGCACGAGGGGCAATCGGATCCAAAGGCCGGTTACGGGGTTGGTCATCGAAGGCAGCGCCTCGGACTCGATGATTGCACAGTTCCGCGGTCCCCGTCGGCGGGCCGGGAGGGACGCATGGAGAGCTGTCTACTGCTTCGCTGCTTTGATTGCCTCCGTTAGCGCGGGGACTACTTCGAACAGGTCGCCGACGATGCCGTAGTCGGCGATTTCGAAGATGGGGGCGTCGGGGTCTTTGTTGATGGCGACGACGCACTGCGAGGCTTTCATGCCGACCAGGTGCTGGATGGCGCCGGAGATGCCGACGGCGAGATAGAGCTTGGGCGCGACGGATTGGCCGGAGCTGCCGACCTGGCGCTCCATGGGCAGCCATCCGTTGTCGCAGATGGGGCGCGAGGCGGCAAGTTCCGCGCCGAGGGCCGTGGCGAGGGCCTGCACGAGGGGGATGTTTTCGGCTTCCTTGATGCCGCGGCCGACGCTGACGATGAGTTGGGCGGAGCCGAGGTCGATTGTCTGCGAGCTGCCGCGGAAGGGTTCGCCGGGCTTGGTGCGGATTTGGGCTGGCTCGATGGTGGGCGTGAAGACGCTGATTTCGGCGGAGCCGGTGGCTGCGGCGTCAGCGCGGAAGGCTCCGGCCTGGACGGAGACGAGGCAGGGACCGCTGCCGGTGTGCCGGTAGTTGCCGCTGAGGCGGCCCTGGAGGAGTTGACGGGTGAAGACGGGGCCGTCCGCTATAGAAATGACGTCGCTGATGAGGACTTCGTTGAGGCGTGCGGCGAGGGCGGGGGCGTAGTCGCGGACCTGGTAGGTGTGGGGAAAGACTACGTACGCTGGACTCTCGCTTTGGATGAGTTGGTGCAGAGCGATGGTGAATCCGTCTGCCGTATACTGGCCGAGGAGCGGATGCTCGACACGGATGACCTTGCCGGTGATTTTGGAGGCGGTTTCGGCGGCGAGGGATTCTGTGGCCGCGCCGATGACGGCCGCGGTGACTGGGAGGCCCAGCGAAGCGGCGAGCTTATGGCCGGCGGCGACGGCTTCCCAACTGATGCGGCTGATTTTGCCGGCACGATCTTCAAAGATGACCAGGACGCCGCTCATAGGACGCGCACCTCGAATTTCAGCTTTTCAACCAGGGCTGCCGCGGCTTCTTTCGGTGTGCCGGGCAGGATCTGGGTTGATTTTTGTTTTTGCGGCAGCGCAACGCGATCGAGCAGGACAACTGGCGCGGCTTCGACGCCGAGTTCGGCAGCCGTTACGCGGCGGACTTCCTTGGTCTTGGCGCGCTTGATNNATGCCCATCAGCGTGGCGTAGCGGAGCTTGTTGCCGCCGGACTGGATGGTTAGGACGGCGGGGGTGGGCAGTTCGATGGTCTGAAACCAGCCTTCTTCTAGTTCTCGCTTTACTGTGAGGCCGGAGTCGGTTTTTTCGACGTGCAGGATCAGCGTCGCGTGGGGCAGGTTGAGGAGTTCGGCGACGATGACGCCGGTTTGGCCGAGGCCGAGGTCTTCAGACTGCAGGCCGGTGAGGAGCAGGTCGGGGCTTTCGGGTTCGACGGCGGCGGCCAGGAGGCGGGCAACACCAAGAGCGTCGCGGGAACCGAGGTCGTCGCAGTCGATGTGGATGGCGCGGTCTGCGCCCTTGGCGAGGGCTTCGCGGATGGTCTGGCCGACTCGTTCGGGGCCGGCACTGACAACAACCACTTCGCCGCCGTGCTTTTCCTTGAGCTGGAGGGCCTCTTCAAGGGCATAGGCGTCGGACTCATTGAGGGCGTATTGGAGGTCGGATTCTTCAATCCACTTGGCGTGAGCGTCGATGCGAACCTGTGCATCGCGATCTGGAACTTGTTTGATGGCTACGATGATCTTCATAGTAAAAACCTTCGTTCATCTTAAGCTGTTGGGGTTAGGTCAAGCGACCAACCAGCGAAGATACGTTCCGGCTATTCTTGGGAAATGATTGAGCGAGTTCTTTTCGTCGCTTTTGGCGAATCACAACCTCGATCAGGGGTTTTGTTGAAGATGATTATTTCGGGCACATCATTGTGTCTTGATGTGCTGCTTAATCATTTCGAGACTGTCGCCGACGGTGGATTGTATTGCAGGGTCAGCATGGGCTTCATGCAGGGCCGGCAATACACGGTCCAAGTCAAGGTGCTTTTGAAACACAGCGATGTAGCCAAGGGAAAGTGCTGCCGCCCAGCGAACGAGAGGGTCTTCATGCCGCAAGAAGACGAGGCAATTCTCCTGTGCCCATCGCCAGTCTTCTTCATACCATGCGGCGCTGTAAAGGGCGGACCTTATTTGCTCGGAGTCTTTACTACCAAGCGCTTCGACAAGGTCGGCTTGTGATTGTGGATGAACTTCTTCGTATTGCACTTGCGCACTGCTCCGTTTGGTTGCGTTGTGGGTCCTGTGAAAGCTTGGTTTGTGTCAGCCACTGGCTACGAGGAGGGTTCTCCTGCGGTGATGTCTTCTTCGGGTTCGCGGACGATGAGGCCGCGCTGGCGGATGAGCCTGGAGTCGCGGATACTGAAGAACTCGTAGAGCGGATCTTCCTTGTCGACTTTGACCTCGCAGCGGAATTCGCCGGAGGCTGTTCCGACGGCTTGAGCCAGAGTTCTGAGGAAATCGACTACGAATTGGTTGGAGTCTCGGCCTTCGAATTCGAATTCAATGTAGTTGTTCCCGATCTCAATCGAGAGGCCGGACGCGTCGGCAGCTTTCTGGATGGTTTCGACCGCGCCTGGTGAGAGGGCGGGCGTGGAGATGGCGCCGCTATAGGAGCAATGCGCCCCCTGCGGCCGGGTGAGTTTGGGGCCGTTGGCAGGCACGGTCAACTCCGCCGCGGGTTGCGCGGGCTGATTTGGGTTGCTAAGGGGCAAAGTGCGGGCGGCTATCTGAGCAATGTCCAACAGTTGCGGCGCGCCTTCGCCGGTGGCTGCCAGGGCATCGCGGAACATGGTGTTGCAGAAGGGGCAGGCGGCGGCGACTGTCGTGGCTCCGGTGGCTGCCAGTTCGGCGGCGCGATTGTGGCTGACGCGCTCGCCGGTTTCTTCGCCGAGGAAGGCCAGGCCGCCGCCTGCGCCGCAGCAAAAGCTGCGCTCNNTGGTCGTAGACATTGCGATAGCGGCCGAGATAGCAGGGGTCGTGGAAGACGATCTTCTCTGGAACTGAGGCTGGACCGGTTGAATCGGGCTTGGGCAGCTTGTGGGCGAAGCGGGCGAGGAATTCGCTGTGGTGCTCGATTTCAGGGGGCGTGCCGTACTCCTTCCAGTCTTCCTGGAT
>PMWR01000163.1:0-4078 GCA_003166055.1 Acidobacteriaceae bacterium | reverse complement strand
GCGCCGCGGCGGAGGCCAACGATGATGGGGACGTGCTCGATGCCGACGGGGCATTGGAACTCGCATGCGCCGCAGGTGGTGCACTGGAAGACGGCTTCCTGGGAATTGTATTTGCCGAGGAGCGGCTGGTCGGAGGCGGGGCCGAGATCGTTGAGATAGGCGCGGACGCCGAGGATGATTTCCTTGGGGTTGAGTAGCTTGCCGGTGTTGGCGGCGGGGCAGTGCTCGGTGCAACGGCCGCATTCAACGCAGGAGTAGGCCTGAAGGCTGACCAGTTGCGTGAGGTCGGCTCCGGCGACCAGGCCGAAGTCTTCATCGCCGGCGAGCGGAGGGATCTGGCTGAAGCCGCCGCGGGAAAGAAAGATGGTGGCGGGGCTGAGGATCAGGTGCAGGTGCTTGGTGTGCGGAATGAGCGGCAGAAAGATGAGGATGGACAGCGAATGGGTCCACCAGAGGACGCGGGCGGCGGAGTCAGTGTCGGCAACGAAGAAGGCGGCCAGGTAGGTGGCCATCAGGACGAAGATCAGCAGGGCGATGAAGCCTGATTCCCAGGAGAGCTTGTCCCCGAGCCACTTGGGACGGACGAGAAATCGGCGGATTAAAAGGCCGAGAATGCCGACGGCGCAGGTGAATGCGAATGCCGCTGCGAAGTAGAAGTAGAAGCGGCCGAAGATGCCGGTGGGCGAGAGAAAGCCGATGCCGAGTCCGACGGCGAAGTGGTTCAGGGTAACGAGGGCGAAGGCGCAGAATCCCCAGAAGACGAAGGCGTGGGCCAGGCCGGGAAGCGGGCGCTCGCGGACCACTTTGGCCTGGCAGAGGACTTCCCAGAAGAAATCCCAGACGCGCTTGCCGATGGGGAAGAGATGGAAGGCGGGGTCTTTCTTCGATTGCAGGATTTTGTGCAGGACAACGCCGAAACGACGCCAGAAGAGGTAGGCGGAGGCGATGATCAGGGCGGCGATTAGCAGCTTCTCGATGAGGGAGAAGTGCTCGGGTTCAGCCAGGGTTGGGAAAGAAAGTAGCATAAACGAGCAGCGCGATTACAGGGCAACGATACAGGATTTGCCGCCGGGTTGTCGCGGGGCTGGATGAAGCCCAAAAGGAATGGTTCCTAGACCGCAAATGATTTTAGGAGATAATCTCCACAATGGCTTACGCAAACAATCTCGATCAGGCAATAGAAGGGTTTTACTCGGCATTCGCAGGGTACCCGCTGCCGAAGTTTACAGATCCCTGTATGCATTGCCATTCCTTTGAGGAGGAATTAAAGGTTCATGCTCAGCCGCTTCGAGAGCTTCACCTGGAACATCTGCGTGACTATGCGGTCGATGCGCTCAACGTGTGGGGCGACCTGGATGTGTTCAAACACTTCCTGCCAAGAATATTCGATCTCGTTGCGAATCTTCCGGATCCTTCATCGTCGCTAATAGACACGGAGATTCAATTCGGCAAACTTCGCCATGGAGATTTGCGGACATGGCCCAAGGCTGAACAAAACGCGGTGGAATCGTTTCTTCATGCTGTGTGGAAAGGTGTACTCAACGATCCACCGCTTGATGACAGCTATGCTGACGTCGAATGCTGGATATGCTCGATCGGTCAATGCGAAGAAGCCCTCGGACCCTATCTGCGCGAATGGATCGAGGATGAGCGTCAATCGGCCATACTTGCGCTGTCCTCGTTTTTGCGGACCAGCGCTATCTTGCGCGAGGGTCGCACGGGATGGAACGCCTTCTGGAAGGGTCGGGAAGCACAGTACATGCAATTGCAGGAATGGGCCAGGTCCTCGGCGGTGATCGCGAAACTTCGCAACGCCGAGACTAGATTCAGGGGCAGCGAGATCGCAGCTGAGCTGGCATTGGCTCGCGCGATCTGTTCAGGCCCAGAATGATGATTGTTCAGGCACGCCATTGGAGGCAGAGTTCGTAGTTGTCGGGGTCGCGAAAGAAGAGCTGCTTCATGCCAAATGGGCGGACTATGGGCCCCTTGACTGCTATGCCGGCGGCCTGGAGGTATTGGGCGGCCGCGTCGACGTCCTGGCATCCGATGTAGATCTGTGTGTCGCCGTGCATGGCGATGCGGGCAGGATCGGGCTGGGGCGGGCGGTGGGTGCGCTCGAACATGGTGTTGAGCATGAGGTTGGCGTCGTTGCGGCGGAGCCAGACCCAGTCAATGTGGCCGTCGGGCTCGGGATCGGATCTCATGTGGATTTCGAATCCAAGCAAGTCGCGATAAAAGCGAAGCGAGGTGGGCATATCGTAGACGGCGAGCAGGGGGCAAAGGCCTTGCATGTCAATCTGCATGGGGACCTGAGGTCAAATGATAGCTACTGGCTTGGTTTCTGGTTGTATTTTTCCAGCATGGCGGAGCCAATATCGGCGCTGGCGGGCCAATGGCCGCGCCGTTGCCCCGCATGAGTCTGGTAACGATCCAGGCGGTCGGGGTCCGGCTGGACAACGCGGCCGTTTTCGAGAAACAGGAGTCCGGCCTTTTCGGTGGGCATGCGGGAAGCGAAGGCTTCGGCCTCATCGAGAGCAACACGCAGACGGGCGAGGACGCTGGTTGGATCGATGGGTTCCGCAGATATGAGCGCCTTCCAGTCGGCGGCTGAATGGCGGGCATTGCGACGGATCTCGGCGATAAGGCCTTCGGGGGTAAAGCCCGGTGATTTATCTACCGCGGCCCACACAATCGCGCCGAGTGGCAGGACGGTTTCATGGATCATTACCAGGTCGACGATATCGCGCACCTCGCGCCGTCCCGCAGCGGCCATGGCCTTGTTCATGGCCAGGTCGACTGGGTGCAAAACGAATCCGAAAACTTCATCCGGAACGGCGGGGAAGAAGCGGTAGTCGCTGTCGGCCACCCATTCGAGGCGAGTTGCCTCGTCCCCCATACCGATTTGCGCGCTGTGGATTCCGGGAAGCCTGCGAAGCCAGGTAACGCGATAGCCTGCCGCCTCCAAAACTTTTGCGTCGCTCTCAGCGATTTCTGCCGCGCTCTCTTCGCGATCGTGAAAGACGTCGATGTCACCAGAGTAGCGGAGAGTGTTTCGATTGAGAGGGGTCGATCCCGCAACAAAGCTTCCCGGATCGCGATGTGAGGCGAGTAGCCGAAGTACGCCGATTTGCAGATTAGTCAGCGGCATGGCAGGCTTGCTCGATCTGCTCGGCCAGGCGACGAGCCGCGAGATCGCCTTCAACGCGAAGAGCGCGAGCCACCGCCAGTGCGTCCGCCTCCGTGGGCTCATCGAACCGGCGCATGTACCAAAGGGCGTGCGCGCGGTACTCCGCAAAGGCGCGGTTGTAAAGACTCACAAAGTCGGACTGCACTGCTTCGGCGCTCATGGTGTCATTATCCGATCGGCAACGATTGTTGGCAAGCCGAGGGCAGTTCCGCTGCGAGAGTCGAAACCCCGCTTTCTCGTAGATGATTGCGTGGACTCTCTCTCAGCAGCGGAGGATGTTGGGTGAGTCGATGCCTTTGGTGGCGTTTCGGGTGTCTACGACCAACTGCGATTGCTCGACGATGGCGCGGTAGTCGTAGGTGGTGTGGTCGGTGACGATAACCACTGCGTCGTACTGGCCGAGGTTGTCGAGCGGGGTGTTGATCATGTTCAGGTCGTAATGGCGGCCGTGGCCCACGGAGGGGAAATAGGGGTCGTTGTAGGCGACGATGGCGCCTTTGTCTCGTAGCAGCTCAATGATGGTCAGCGACGGAGATTCGCGCAGATCGTCGATGTCGCGCTTGTAGGCCACGCCGAGGACCAGCATCTTCGATCCCTTGAGGGCTTTGGAGTGCTCATTGAGGCCGGCGGCGATCTGATCGAGCACAAAGTAGGGCATGTCGCGGTTGACGGCGCCGGCGAGCTCGATGAAGCGGGTGCGGAAGTCGAATTCCCGGGCCTTCCACGAGAGATAAAAGGGGTCGATGGGAATGCAATGGCCGCCAAGGCCAGGGCCGGGATAAAATGCCTGGAAGCCGAAGGGCTTGGTTTTGGCGGCGTCGATGACCTCGTGGATGTCGATGCCCATTCGCATGCAAAGCTGTTTCAACTCGTTGACCAGGGCGATGTTGA
>PMWR01000438.1 GCA_003166055.1 Acidobacteriaceae bacterium | reverse complement strand
AAATGCAGCCAGGGCGACAGCCGGCTCGTCCCGTTTACTTCAGGATGGTTCCGCTTGTCTTCGTAGTCCTTGAGTTCGAGGTTCACAAAGTCTTCGAGCCTTTTGAGCGCCGCATGCGTGCCGCCGGTAAAGCTGTCGACCGGTCCGACAGTGCGGTCGAGCTTCGTGAAGCCAGCGCCGATGTCGCCGGAGAGATCGAAACTCGGCAGAGCTTTCGGTGGTTTCCACGCGTGAGCCGGCTCGATCTTCTTTGCCGCAACAAGATACTTCGGCAGTTCTCTCTTCAGGTGGGGACGGAAATGGTGCAGCAGCACAAANNACGCGCGACGGCACAACCACGTCGGCATCGACGGTCCAATAAGGAAGCTTGAGCCGCTTGGCAAGCACACTGCGCCAGCGTTCCGGCTCGCGGCATGGATTCTCGTCGCCAACCAGCAGCGCCGCACCGGCCTCTTCGAGAAAAGCCTCGAGAGAATTATCGGGGTGCTTCCGCACTACGAAGCCCACGCCGCGCTCCGCCGCATCCTGCGCCACGTCTCTCAGTCCCTGATGCAGAAAGTGGTAATGCCGCAAATTGGCGTTGGGATAATTCGGAATCACCTGGAAGTACGCAACCACCGGCAGGCCGAGAAGGTTTCCCGCTTCGATTGCAATATCGAGCGCCTGATTGTCTACGATGCGCACCGCACGCTGCATCCAGTAGACGACGCACTTCGCGCCGGCACGCGGCGGCCCGCTGCGACGGACGACGACGCGAGGCTGATTAGCCAGTTTCGTGAGTTCGTCGGACATCTGCGTAGTTTCAACGATGGGACTCACCTGTGATCTATGGTAGACTTCGCCCGAATGCTTGCTTTGGACGATCCCCGCTGGACGATGATGACCGGAGGCTACCGGCTTCCATTTGATCCACGCCCACTTCTCTCAAGACTCGAAACCGACCACGGCACCCCGGCCGTCTGGAGTGAGCTCTGGGACGAACTGCATCACCAAGGGGACGTCGGCGAGGCCTCGTATGCAGCCGTTCCTTACCTGGTGGAACTCTATCGAAGACGTGGGCCGGTTGACTGGAACACCTACGCCATAGTCGCAATCATCGAACTAGCTCGAAAGGAAGGCAAGAACCCCGATGTGCCGAACTGGATCGAGAAGGACTACCTTCGTGCGATCCAGGAACTGGCCGAGATCGGCGCTAGAGAGGTTCTTCAGGCCGCGGACGCGGAGGTCGTCCGGACGATTCTCAGCGTAATAGCAATTGCAAAAGGTCTTCGAGTTCATGGGAGATTCCTGGTCAATTACTCAGAGGAAGAGATGTTGGAGTTTGAACCTTGAGAGTCAAGAGACTAAGGATATTTAGCGACAAAACAACCCGACGTAATCTGTGAGTCTTATTCCGTTTTGCGATAGATGAAACGAAGCGCCGTATATTTTGGTGATACAGAAGCGACTTTCGTATCGATCATTCCGTTTTCGCGCAGCAGCGAGCGAATGGCCGTTTCATTGATCGCGTGTCCGGGACCCTTGGCATACACCATCCAGATGGGGACGCCTTTCAAGAGCTGCGCCTTTGCATCGCGAAGGGCAGCATGGAGCGACTCGGGCGAATCGACGCAGGCCACGATGAGGCCGGCGTCTTTGGCTGAGATGTGCGCAGCCTCCGCCAGAGCCTCGCGCAGAGTTTCATCTGTGATTGCGCCGATGATTCGCACAATGGTCTTGTCTTGAATGCCCAGTTTGCGGGAGAGCGTGGGTGGCGGAGTAGTGATTGCCGAGGCCCACTTCGCTGCTGCTGCCGCTCCCAAAAAGAGCTGGACCGGTTCGCCTCCGACTGTGAAGCAGAGCCGGCCGGCTTTTGCCTGCACGCTTTTGATTCCGCTGAATGGGATCCGCTTGCGAATTGCGCCGCGCAAAATGATCTCGCCGGTCTCAAGCAGCGCCTTGACTTCGACAGTGTTCCCAGCCCAGTCGCAATTGCAAATTGCTTCGCGCCCCATGGAGAACCTCGAAGGTCATCGATTCCAGCGCAGGAATCGAAAAGGGCCACCCATGCGGGCAGCCCAATTCAAATACGCATTGCCGGTGCAACTGATCACTGACAACCGACAACTGAAAACTGTCTTACCACCGTCCCCAGGCCCGGCTGATGTAGTCGGCCAGCGTCATGCCGATCAGCGCCAAAAACGTAAACAACCCGGCGCCAAGCGTCAGCTTGGTCAGTTTGGTGCTGTACTTTACGCCCATGAAGAACAGCACCACCAGCGTTGCCTTGATCACGCCAATGGCCAGCGCGACGATGGGGTTGAATACGCCCATTTCAATGTACGACGCGCCCACGGTGAGCGCCGTAAACGCCAGCAGGCACCCGAAGATGACCATATAGACGATGGGCGGCGTCACGTGGTGCTCGTGCTCGCCGTGCTCTGCCGCGGGTTGGTGAGTGATTTCGTTCATGACCGGTCCTTTATTGGTGTCTGCTATTGATGCCTGCTGATGAGGTAGAGAAGCGGGAACAGGAAGATCCAGATGATGTCGACAAAGTGCCAGTACAGGCCGAAGTTCTCAACGAACGTCACATGGCCGCCGGTATACGCTCCGGCTCGCGCTCTGAAGATCATGAATCCGAGAATCGCGATGCCGATGATCATGTGCAGTGCGTGCATGCCGGTCATGGCGAAGTAGAGGAAGAAATAAAGCTCGGTGTGACGCGCCATGTCCAGGGGCATGGGCTTGTCTTTGTATTCCTTGTAGGTCTCCGGATCGGATGCTGGGTCGGTAAAGTTCTTCACGCTGTAGTGGAAGCCCGGCACGTGATGCTTCTCGATCTTCTCCGAGTACTCGATAGTCTTGATGCCGAGGAAGATCAGGCCGAGAACAAACGTCAGCACCAGGCACAGCACCAGTCCGCTCTTGCGCCGTGTCTCCGCGCACCACACGCCCATGGCCATGGTGAAGCTGGAGCTGATCAGCACGCCCGTATTCGCTGTGCCCCAGAAAATATTCAACTGATGCGACGCGGCGACAAACGCCGGGTAATACCAGTTGCGGTAAATGAGATAGGCGGTGAAGAGACCGCCGAAGAACATGATTTCCGTCAGCAGGAAGAGCCACATGGCGAAATTGGTCGCGTCCGCCTGCTGCTCCACCGACTCGAAGTGGTGGCGCTGGTACGACGGATGCTCGTGATGTTGCGCCTCAGGGGCGCCATTTGCGATCGCTGTGCTATCCGACACTGGCTACCTCTTTAGCTTTCTGATTTTCCAGCCACTCGTAGTCGTAGGCTTCGTGATCCATGATGGGCGTCACCGTAAAGTTCTCCGTCAAGGGCGGCGACTGTATCTGCCACTCAAACCCCGTGGCCTGCCAGGGATTGTTGCCGGCAATCTCGCCATATTTCAATGACCAGGTGAGATAAAGCACGGGCAGCAGGTAGCCTACGCCAAGGATGGTTGCGCCCGCGGTTGAAAACACGTTCAGTACCTGGAACTCCGGTGGATACGCTGCATAGCGCCGCGGCATGCCGAGCGTTCCGAGGATGAACTGCGGGAAGAACGTGAAGTTGAACCCAATGAACGTGACTACGGCGGCAAGCTGCGAGATCTTTTCCGGATACATGCGGCCGGTCATCTTCGGCCACCAGAAGTGTATGCCGGAGAGGAACGCCATCAGCATGCCGCCCACCATGACGAAGTGGAAGTGGGCCACGATGAAGTAGGTTTCAGTCAGATGGATGTCTGTTCCCGATGTGCCGAGGAAGACGCCGGTCAAACCGCCAATGGTAAACAGGCCCATGAATCCGAACGCATAGAGCATGGGCGTTTCAAATGTGATGGAGCCCTTGTAGAGCGTAAAGGTCCAATTGAAAATCTTGATGGCCGAAGGCACCGCAACCAGCATGGTCAGCAGGCTAAACACGAGCATCGCGTAGTTCGAGATGCCCATGATGAACATGTGGTGCGCCCAGACAAAGAATCCGAACACCGCGATGGCCACAGACGAAAACGCAACGGCTGTGTAGCCGAAGACTCGTTTGCGGCTGAAGGTCGAAATCACTTCGGAGATGACACCCATGCCGGGCAAGATCATGATGTAGACGGCCGGGTGCGAGTAGAACCAGAACAAGTGCTGGAAGAGCAGCGGATCGCCGCCCTTGGTGGGATCGAAGACCCCGATGCCCATGGTGCGCTCGAGAGCCACCAGCACAATCGCGATCGCAAGTACTGGCGTGCCTAGCACCATGAGGATGCTGGCCGCGTAGTGCGACCACACAAAGAGCGGCATGCGGAACCACGTCATGCCCGGCGCGCGCATCTTGTGGATGGTCACGATGAAATTCAAGCCGGTAAAGATGGAACTGAAGCCCGCGATGAAAACAGCCAGCCCCGTACTCATCACGTTTGTGTTGACGTAATGAGTAGACAGCGGCGTGGTGAATGTCCAGCCTGTGTCGACGCCGCCGCTGATCATGGTGTAGAGCACCAGGATGCCGCCGACCACATACAGATACCAGCTCAGCAGGTTGATCTTGGGCAGCGCAAGGTCCTTCGCTCCAAGCATGATGGGGATGAGGAAGTTGCCCAGAGTGGCCGGTACGCTCGGCACCAGGAACAGGAAGATCATGATCACGCCGTGCATGGTGAACACCTTGTTATAGGTGTCCGTGGCCATTAGATCGCTCTGCGGCGTCAGAAGTTCGAGCCGGATGAGCCCTGCAAGCGCACCGCCGATGAAGAAGAAAAACGTGATCGAAATCAGATAGAGGATTGCAATCCGCTTGTGGTCGCCGGTCAGCAGCCAGCTCAGAAGGCCGTTCTCTTTCGTGAGAAAGTTCACCTTCGGAATTCTGGCCGTCGACTGATCGGGAAGACTGACAATTGTGTTGGTACTCATTGCTTCACCATCCCTTGGCTGGCGGGCTTGGGCTGAGCTTGCCCAGCCGGTTTTTCTCCTGGGGTAGCCGCGTTGCCTTCGCCCTCGGGCAGCAGATCGACGGTATTGGTGGTCTGCTGGATCCGGTAGTCGGAGTTGAGATTTTTGATGAATTCAACCAGTGCGATCACGCCATCTTCGCTGATCTGGCCTTGATAGGTGGGCATGATCGGCGCATAGCCCTGAGTGACATGCTGCGATGGATTCAAAATGGATTCGCGCAGGTATGCATCGTCGGCCAGCGCTGTTCCGCCACCGGCGAGCGGCAGCTTCGAGCCGTAAACATTGGCCANNCGCTCGCCATTCTGCGCCAGCGAGTTCCCGCTGGTCGAACTGTCGAGCCACTTCTTGAAGTCGTCCGGCGTCATCACCACCACATCGCCGATCATGGCCGAGTGGTTGGTGCCACAATATTGCGTGCAGAAAAGATGATACGTGCCCGGCGTCGTGGCCTCAAACCACACGGTTGTATATCGCCCCGGAATCGCCTCGCGCTTTACGCGAAATGCCGGAATCGAAAAGCTGTGAAACACATCCTGCGAAATCAGCGTCAACTGCACCGCGCGGCCCACGGGCACATGCAGAGAATTGATTTCATGCTGGCCGCCCGGATGCTCGGCCTTCCACATCCACTGCTTGCCCACCACGTAGATATTCATGGCGTTGGCCGGCGGCGTATACACGCGGAAATAAATCAGCGAGCCCCACACAAACATCACCAGGAACAGGCCCAGGGGAATGATGGTCCACGTGGCTTCGAGCAGCGTCGATCCCTCGATCTGCACTGCCTTGGGATGCCGCTCTTTCCTGTAAAGAATCGAGAAACTCGTCACCAGCAGAACAACGAGGGTCAGCCCGATCAGGCTCACCAGCGTGATGAAGAAGTACAGCGCGTCCATCTGTGGCGCGATCTTCGACGCCTCCGGCGGAAACAGCGCGAAGTTCGTCATCCACTTGACGAGAAACTGCCAGATTACTGGACTGATGTGATCCATTCCGTTATCCGTTCACCTTTGTCCCTGTTCCCGTTCCTGTGTTTCCTGCACCGGTAACGATGTTCTGACGAGCGTCCTTGCGGAACATTGCAAACATAAATCCACCCAGCGAGCACATAGTCACCAGGCCACCCAGTTGAACCACGCGCGCAACGATCAGCGAGTGCTTGTTGGTCTGCGGATCGTAGTGGTAGCAGTAGGTCAAAATGTTGTCGACCGGCGAACCGATGCGATTCGCCGAAGCCTCCGCGAGTCCGAGCCGAAGATCCTTGGGAGAATACTCAACACCCATGTAGTACTGCGCCAGCTT
>PMWR01000034.1 GCA_003166055.1 Acidobacteriaceae bacterium | reverse complement strand
GAGGTTTTGTCCTTCTTTTGGTTTGGCCAAAGAGGCCATGGGGTTGGGGGCGCCAGGAAAGCGAAGTGCCGCACAATGCAGCTACTTCCATTCTAGCAGCCGGACGGGAATGGGCTGGTGCGTCGTTGCGGCCTCTGAATCGGTTCATGCCCTGCATTCTCTTCCTCTTGCATTTTGCCGAATCGCCGGGATTGGAGGTCTCCAATGCTTGCATTCCTCGTCCAAGCCTGATTTGATAAGGGCTACCACCCACGCTGAGGATGCGCGAGAATACAAGAGAATGAGCGATATTAGACGGCAACATGTCGTCAGTCTGTTCCCCGCCGAACTGCTTCAGGAGGGTCGGGAAGGTGTTCTATCGCTGGGGTTTAGCGAAATGACCGCTTCCCCGGTCGACTCCCTGCTCCCAAGCCGCTCAGAAGCTCTTAATTCCATTGATGCGCTCGACATGGAGTTTGAGCGCAGATACGAAGGGCGTTTTTCAAGAGACCAAAGCCTTACTCGCGGGTTGGTCAGTTTTCAAGCAAACAAGTCCCGTTCCTTGTATCGCTGGTACAAATACAAGGAAGCGTTTTCCGCCGAACTCGTCGAATTCCTATTGATGCGGTATGCGAACAGAACGGGATTGCTCTTGGACCCATTTGCTGGTAGTGGAACCGCCCTTTTCGCCTCAAGCGGCGTAGGCTGGTCAGCCGTTGGAATCGAGTTGCTTCCCATCGGTCAGCGCATTATGGAAACCAAGCTGATGATCGAGCGTGGCATCGGTTCTGCTGATATGGCTACTCTCAGCCGGTGGATTTCCAAAGCGCCATGGACCAAAGCGCCCCCCGGAGAACCGCTTCCCGAATTTCGCATTACGAAGGGCGCCTATCCTCAAGAAACTGCGGAATCCATGAGTAGATTCATTTCCGCAATCGAAAACGAAAATGAAGCCGTTCGGGCGATCCTGTTTTTTGCGTTGCTGTGCATTCTAGAATCGATAAGCTTCACCAGGAAAGACGGCCAGTATCTCCGCTGGGATCATCGCTCTGGCCGTCGACAGGGAAAGAAAGTATTCGACAAAGGGAATATCCCATCCTTTGAGCAGGCGATGGCTGAAAAGCTTACGGATATTGTCGGTGACCTTTCGCCTGATGCCCCGCACCAGCAGCAGGATCTATTCCGCAAGGATATCCCCGCTGGAGAGATCGCAATCCATGGGGGATCCTGCCTCGACGTGCTTCAAGACCTTCCATCATCGTCCTTTGACTCCATCCTGACTTCGCCGCCCTATTGCAACCGGTATGACTACACCAGAACTTATGCGCTCGAACTCGCGCTCCTTGGGGTCAACGAAAAGGAGCTCGTCCAGCTTCGCCAGAACATGCTGAGTTGCACCGTTGAGAACCGAGCCAAAGACCTTCTGAGCATCAACCCGCGTTGGATGGCGGCGATTTCTGCAGCGGAACAACAGAAAATGCTCCAACTCGTGCTCACCTATTTGGAAGATCAAAAGGTCCGGGGAATGTTGAACAACAGTGGCATCCCTCGTATGGTCAAAGGTTACTTCTATGAAATGGCCTGCGTCATCTTCGAGTGCGCACGCGTATTGAAACCCGGGGCCCCACTTATGATGGTCAACGATAATGTGCGCTACGCCGGTGCGAGCATCCCAGTCGACATTATCCTTTCCGAGATTGCTTGCGACCTTGGTTTCAAAGTTGAGAAGATCCTCGTTCTGCCAAATGGGAAGGGGAACAGCAGCCAGCAAATGGGCGCACATGGGCGGGATGCCCTCCGGAAGTGTGTTTACATTTGGCGAAAGGCATAGAAGATTATGGCCCGATCCTTTCAAACGCACCTTTCATCGAGTGCAGACCTCAAGACGAGCTATGCTGCAGTCAGAGCGGGATTTGTTGCCTTGGCACTTGAGAAGAATCGTCGGGCAACACCGTTCGTTGAAGAAGCGCGCTCGCTGAAGGTAAGCGCCTCCGCAGCCAAGAATGCTAGCGATCTTACGAAACTTAGCAACATTCGACAGGGCCTGCTTACTGCGGCAGGTGTCTCGGACAAGGCAACCAAACACCTAGAAGAAAGTGACAAAGACGATGCGATAGCTGGACTGATTGCGAACTTTCTGGAACCTGCGGGGGACAAATTCGTAGAGGAGCTTGTCTTCCGGTTCCTCCTTACGAGAGGCGACACTCTCGGCGGAGCAATGCGAAATGTCGGTGGCTTCCTGGCGCAACAGAAGCTGACCAGATCAATTATTGCTTGCCTCCGGGTTGCAGGGTTGCCTTATACGTGGCTCCATTCATCCACGCGTGAATGGGCGAGCTCTCCCGAAGATGACGCGGGAATTGAAGCGCACGTAAAAGGGCTGTCCTGGGTTGGGGAGACAGGCCCGCGAACGCTCGTCTACAACCTGACGGTTCCGCTTGTTAGAAACAACATCGATTTGTGCCTTCTCGACCGCGAACAGGGAGCAATAAGCAAGCGCGACCTGCTTGAGCCTGGAATATATATTGCTTTTGGCGAGTTAAAAGGCGGCATTGATCCCGCTGGGGCGGATGAACACTGGAAAACAGCACGGACCGCCCTCGACAGAATTCACACGGCCTTTGCAAGGTACTCTGTAAAGACATTCTTCGTTGGGGCTGCCATTGAAAAGAAGATGGCAGACGAAATCTGGACCCTACTCATGGAGGGGACCCTAGCGAACGCAGCAAATCTCACGAACGACGACCAGATCGCGGCGATTTCGAACTGGCTCTGCGCGTTATAGTCCCGGTCAGTGCGACGGCGGCACGAACTCCGAGGGCAGCGCCCACTGCGAAGGGAACTAGCTCAACGAGCCGCATTCA
>PMWR01000267.1 GCA_003166055.1 Acidobacteriaceae bacterium | reverse complement strand
CAGGTGCTTAAAGCCCGAGTTAGTTCCATGGGCTCTTTTGCCGGGGATGAATCCCCGGCCTCCCGCCCGAATAAGTTTTCAGCGAGATGTGAAGCGTGTCGTTTCAAATGAACGCTGCACAGGTCACCGCGCAGTTCCATGGGGACGGGTATGATGCTCGCAGCAAATCATAGGGTAAGGCTCGAATGCGCATCGTATATGTGGTCACGTCGCTCGGCATGGGCGGAGCGGAACGGCAGGTTCTTGCGCTGGCCGATCGCATGGCGGCGAGGGGACACTCGGTTGCGCTTCTGGTGTTGCGTCCGCGCCTTCGGGAAGAATGGCCGACCGGACTCGATGTCTTTCGCCTGAGAATGCGCAGGACGCCGCTAAGCGTGCTGGGTGGGTTGCTGCGGGGACGGCGATTTCTCAAGGATTTCAAGCCGGACCTGGTGCATAGCCACAGCTTTCACGCCAATCTTGTCGCGCGGCTGCTGAAGATACTGCGACCGGCTACTGTAGTTCTCTCTACAGTACACAATGTGGACGAAGGTGGATGGACGCGCATGCTGGCCTACCGGCTCACCGATGGCCTGAGCCTGCGAACCACCGCGGTTTGCGGCGCGGCGGCCGATCGCTTTGTGCGGTTGAAGGCAGTACCGCCGCGGAAATGCGTGGTGGTCACGAATGGAATCGATTTGGCGGAATTTCAACCGGACTCAGCACGGCGTATGGACACGCGGGAGGAAATGGTTACGAAGGGCGAGTTCGTCTGGCTGGCGGTCGGACGCATTGTGCCGGCAAAGGATTTTCCGAATCTTCTTGCAGCATTTCGGCTGGTGCGGAAGGGCTTCGCGCAAGCGCAGTTGTGGATTGTGGGTGAGTCGCCGGATGGAAGTATCGCGAGCTCGGAGAGTGTGCAAGGGAACGGCGTGCGCTTGTTGGGACTGCGGCGCGATATGGCTGCTGTCTACGACGCTGCGGATGGGTTTGCGCTGGCCTCCAGGTGGGAGGGCATGCCGCTTGCCGTGGCGGAAGCCATGGCCATGGAGAAGCCGGTGGTGGCGACCGATGTGGGGGGCGTGCGCGAACTGGTGGGCGATGCGGGTGTGCTGGTTCCGGCGAGAGATTCCGAGGCTCTTACGGCGGCCATGATCGGAATCATGGAACGGACTCAGGAAGAGCGGCTCAGGCTGGGTCGCGCGGCGCGAAGGCGGGTTCAAGAGAGATTCAGCATGGATGTGAAGGCCGATGAGTGGGAGGCGTTGTATCGGTCGGTGGTGGAGATTGGGTCGTGAGCGAAGGGCGCTCCAGGTCGCTTCCGAAAGATGGGTATGCGGTGCGGAGTCGATGCAAAGGTGCATTCCTCAGGGGCTAAAGCCCACCGCCTGTTTTAGCGTTTACGGCACGACTGAAGTCGTGCCCTTTCAAAGCAGACGGGTATGAGCGTACTGCTTTCCCACCCTTCGCAAAGACCGCGAACGATGGGGCACCCGCCTTCATTTCTTCATTGAACAGTCGAGACCGCGGCCTAATGCATGATGACGGCGGATTTGTTCTTGCAGCCGCATGAGCGGCGCAGCACAATCTCGACGGGAAGCACCACGCGATTGCCGGTTCGCGGCGTTTCACCGCGCTCGAGGCGGTCGAAGAGCTGGTTGGCGGCCACGCGGCCCATCTCCTCCGCAGGCTGGCGAACCACTGTGAGAGGTGGTCCGGTGAAGTCGGCGAGCTCAAAGTCGTCGAAGCCGGCCAGCGCCACTTCCGATGGGATGTGGATTCCGAGCTGCGAGAGCGCCGCGAAGACAAAGCGCGTGACCAGGGTGTTCGCGGTGAAGTACGCCGTGGGCTTTTTCTTCGACGCGAGGCGAGTCTGGATCGCTTCCAACGTGGATGCCATGGTGGCGCACTGAAAGCAGGCGTCCGATTTGAGTCCGGCCTCGGACATCGCCTTGCGATAGCCGTGGAAGCGCGCATCCATGGTGAAGATGCTGCGACTGAGGCCCATGAAGCTGATAGCCTTGTGGCCGTGGCCGATGAGGTGCTGCACCATGCGCCTGGAGCCGAATTGGTTCTGCACGAGGACGGTATCGAAGGACGGATCGCCGAGCGGGCGGTCAAAGACCACCACTTGCGTCTTTCCCAGCAGGGCACGATTGATACGCGACTTGCCGCGGCTGGAGGGAATCAGAATGAGCCCGTCGACGTGGCGCTGGAGCATCTGAATGACCGCGGCGTATTCCGTCTCCTGGTTCTCGTTGGAGGTGGTCATGATGACCGAGTAACCACGTTGTTGTGCAACTGCGGAGACGGCATGAGCGCAAACCGCAAAAAAAGGGTCATAAAGATAAGGCAGAATGAGCCCGATGGTCCGGCTGCGTTCGCCGCGCAGGGCGCGCGCCAATTCGTTGGGCCGGTAATTCAGTTTCTCGATCGCCGCCCTGACGCGCTCCGTGGCCTCTTCCGACACCCTGGCGGAGCCGTTCAGGACGCGGGAGACAGTCATGGTGCCCACTTCAGCGAGGCGGGCGACATCGTTCATTGTGGGTTTGCGTTGCACGTGCGGGCCTCGATGTTCGATAAGAATCTGAAGCCCATCGTACAACCTCAGGCGCGGGGAATGCTCCCCAGTTTCGCCGGCGGTGTTCCCGGAGCGCATTTCGCTCATCCAGCGAATCGCCGCATGATAGCCTTATCAGCGATCGATTGAGCTGTTTTTGAGGTGTGCGATGCGAGGAAAAACTGTGTGGAGAATTGCCTGCTGTGCCCTGATGGCCGCGGCAGTGAGCATAGGGGCGGGAACGGCGCGCGGACAAGGAAGACCCGCGCAGAATGCGGTGCTGGCGCTGGATCATGGTTGGCAGTTCAGGCAGGTGACGGCTGGGCAGGGAAGGGAGAGCGGCTGGCTTCCGGCGACCGTCCCGGGCGATGTGCACCTGGATCTGCTGGCCAACAAGAAGATCGCGGACCCGTTCTTCCGCGAGAACGAATCGAAGCTGCAGTGGATTGAAAATGAGAGCTGGGAGTACCAGGTAGCGTTTGACGCAACCGCGGCGCAACTTTCCCGCTCCAATGTGGACCTGGTTTTCGACGGACTTGATGCGGCAGCGGAAGTCTACCTGAACGGCACTCAGGTGCTGAGCGCGAACAACATGTTTCGGGTCTGGCGCGTGCCGGTGAAGGGCCATCTGCATACGGGGAAGAATGTGCTGAGGGTGGTGTTTCCATCGCCCATCAAGGCGGCGGCAGCGGTGGCTGCACTCGACCCGTGGCAACCAAAGACGAAGACGGCCGAAAAGACCTATATTCGCAAGGCTGCTTATGAATATGGCTGGGATTGGGGACCGCGCTTGGTGACCAGCGGGATCTGGCGCGCGGTGCGGCTTGAGACTTGGGACAAGGTGCGCATTGCGGATTTCGCCATCCGACAGCGGGATGTGAGCAAGGCCGTGGCTCATATCGATGCAGAGGTCGAGGTGGAGGCGGCGAGCGCCGGATCGGCGAAGGTGAGCGTGCAATACATAAACAACGGGAAGCCGGTGACGGAGATTGAGACAGTAAGCGTTCACGCGGGACGCAATGTGATCGATCTTCCCATCGAGATTCAGCAGCCGAAGCTGTGGTATCCGGCCGGGTATGGAGAGCAGCCGCTGTACCAATTCACTGCGCAGGTGGGCGTGGGTGGGGTGACGGCAGAGACGAAAACCGCCAAAGCCGGATTGCGATCCATCGAGCTGCACCGCCAACTGGACCAATGGGGGCGCTCATTTGAGCTGATCGTGAACGGGATCCCGGTTTTTGCCAAGGGCGCGGACGTGATNNCCCTTCGACAGCTTTCCCAGTCGAGTGACCACGGCCGACTACCGGCGCATTCTGGAGTCGGCTCGCGACGCCAACATGAACATGATTCGCCACTGGGGCGGCGGGTACTATGAGACCGACGAGTTCTACTCCATCTGCGACGAACTGGGAATCATGGTGTGGCAGGACTTCATGTTCGGCAACGACTGGCAGCCGGGAACGTACGACTTCAAGCTCAACATTGAAGCCGAGGCCGAAGACCAGGTGCGCCGCCTGCGCAATCACCCCAGCATCGTGGTGTGGTGTGGCAACAACGAGACGGAAAGCGCATTCGGCTGGGCTTCGCGGCCCGAATATCCGGCGGACGTCAGGCTTCAAATGTGGCAGGACTACCTTACGGAGTTCAGCGGCATTTTGCCGAGAGTGGTGGCGCGGCTCAATGCAGAAACGCCGTATTGGCCGAGTTCGTCCAGCGCGGACTATGAAGCTGTTACGCCGGCCTTTCATACCGGCGACGACCACATCTGGGATGTGTGGCATGGGCGCGTCCCGTTCTCCACCTACGAGACACATCATTCGCGCTTTGTTACGGAGTACGGGTTCCAGTCGTTTCCCGAGATGAAGACGATTCACGCCTTCACCGAGCCTGAGGATCGTACGGGGATATTTACGCCTGTCATGCTAGCCCACCAGAAGAACAACGAAGGCAACTCGATTATTCACGATTATCTGCTCAGGGATTATCCGGAACCGAAGGACTTTCCCAGCTTTCTTTATGTCAGCCAGGTGCTGCAGGCCGAGGGGATCAAGATCGGCGCGGAACACTTCCGGCGCAGCAGGCCGGAGACGATGGGCTCCATCTTTTGGCAATTGAACGACTGCTGGCCGGTGGCTTCGTGGTCGTCGATCGATTACTACGGCCGCTGGAAGGCCTTGCAATACTACGCGCGCCGATTCTATGCGCCGGTGCTGGTTTCACCGCATTTGGAAGGCGATTCGGTGAAGACGTACATTGTTTCGGACAAGACCGTGGCGCAGCAGGATACGCTGCGGGTCCGCTTGATGGATTTCGACGGCAAGGTGCTGCTTGAGGATTCCCACACGGTTGAAGTGGCACCGCTCAGCAGCAAAGTGTATCTCGACTGGCCGTTGAAGAAGTTGACCGATGCGGCAGGGGGAGATACTTCCCGCGTGTTCGTTGTCGCCGAACTATCAAGCGGGGAGACACAGCTTTCGAGCAACCTCACTTATCTTGTGCCGGTAAGGGCGATTCGCCTGAAGCCCGCGCAACTCAAAGTGGAAGCGACAGGGGCAAACGGGAGTTACAAGATTCGAGTTACTTCGCCAGTGCTGGCGCGCAGTATTTATGTCTCCTTCGGAGACCTCGACGCGAAGTTTTCCGATAACTACTTTAACCTGCTGCCGGGAGAGACGGCTACGATCACTGTGACGAGCGCGGCTTCGCTGGAGGCGCTGAAAGCGCAGATGAAGGTCATTTCATTGATGGATGCATTTGCGGCGAATCAATGGGCTGCGACAGTGAGCTCAAAGCAATGAAAATGGGCCGGAGCGTTTCGCCACGGCCCTTGGTGAACTTGCAATTCGCGATCAGAAGGTGAACACAGCCTGGACAAAGATCCTTCGTGCCGCCGACCCGGTGCTGAAGATACCGCCGGCAAGAGTCGTTGATTTATCGAACTGGCTGCCGGGCCCATACATTCCGGTGCCTGGGTCCGGTGTGGACGGCGGGCTGATTGTTCCCGTCGGCGTTCCATAGTCGATGTCGTTGAACAGGTTCAGAGCCTGTGCGCTGAAATTGAGCGAATATTTGCGCCCTGTGCCTGCCGGGCCGAACATTCCGCCCATTCCGCGTCCGCCGCCGCCAAGGCCACCGGGGCCAAGACCGCCTCCCGGAGGACCGCCGCGCCCGCCGCCACCTCCGCCTGGAGGAGGTCCACCGCCGCCCTGGGGCGGTCCGCCAGCCGAGTTGTTAGAGTTGAGCTTGGGGCCGATTCCGAACGCCCGGCTGACGCGCAGATTGAGCGCAACGGAGGCGGGGCTGCTCCCAACATTCGCGGCAATGAGGGGTTCCCCAGCGACTGGATTAACGTCGAGACAGCCGAACACCGTCTGGATATAGCGGTTCTGTGATGCCGTACAGTCCGATGCTGCCGCAACACCAGGGCGCTGGTTATAGAGATTGTTGAGCGGGTCCGATGCCAGCGTGATGTTGAACGGGCGGCCCGACTGGGCAATCATAAAGGGACTGAAACGAATCCCCCAGGGACCATTGTAATTGCCCATGAAGAAGAGTGAGTTGCGGGTGACAAAGGGTGCAGGTCCGTAATCCTGATCCAGATCGTAGGCATTTGAGGCGCTTCCATTGGCATTGCCGTTGGCGTAGGACAGCGTATAGAAGCCCACGAGGTTCAGGTTTTTGGTGACCTTGGAGTTTACGCTGACGATGGCCTGATTCTGCTTGAAGACGCCTTCGGGAAAGAACTGATACAAGTAACCGCCGGAGTTATTCTGCGGTGTTCCGCCTTCGGTCTGGTTGGCATTGCGAGTAACAACCTGGTGAACTCCGAAAGAGTGGAGATAGGTGAATGTGACGTTGGTTCCAGTGGAGAGTTGCCGCTCAAGGCTGGTGCCGAACTGCTCTGTGGTGGCCGCGTGGTAGTTCGGCGCGACCTCATACTTTACGGGCGTTGTCTCGGTGTTGACGGTACTGTTGCTGGAGCAGGTGCTGAGGTCGATTGCATTCAACGAGGTTGCGGTCGATGTGCAGGATGGGTTGTTGAATACGATCTGCTGCTGAATGTTGGCGCGGTTGATGGTCAACAGACTACCGGTGTTGAAGCGGTCAAAGAAGAAGCCATATCCGCCGCGGACAACGGTCTTTGTCTTCTTATCTTTGCCGTTGCCGTCGAGAGCATACGCGAAAGAAGCGCGCGGTCCCCAGTCATCGTGATCGGCGATATGGTTCTGAGCTTCCCAGCGGAGGCCGCCGGA
>PMWR01000190.1 GCA_003166055.1 Acidobacteriaceae bacterium | reverse complement strand
GTGCCGGTGGCGGAGACAGCGCAGGACTGGTTGGAGGCGTAGGTGCCCGCGCCGATGATGGGCGAGTCGCCTACGCGTCCCCACTGCTTGGCCTGTGTGCCACCGGTGGATGTGCCTGCGGCGATATTGCCCTGTCTGTCGAGAGCGACGACGCCGACGGTGCCGTATTTGTGCGCATCCGGTGGTTCGATTTCAGCAACAGGCGCGGGCGGCGCGGGCGGCGCCGGCGGCGCGCCGGCGGGTCGCGGTGGAATGGGTCGGCCTTCCTTCTTCAACTGCCGCACCAGCGATTGCCAGCGGCGCTCAGTGAAGAAGTAGCTCGGGTCGACCTGCTCCAAACCAACGCTGGCAGCGAAGGAGTCGGCTCCCGCGCCGACGAGCATCACGTGGGGTGACTTGTCCATGACTGCGCGCGCGAGACTGATGGGATGGCGGGTGCGTGTGACGCCGGCGACCGCCCCGGCCTTGAGATTCGAGCCGTCCATGATGGCCGCGTCGAGTTCATTCTTGCCTTCAGCGGTGAATACCGCACCGCGACCGGCATTGAAAAGCGGATCGTCTTCGAGGACATGGATGGTTGCTTCAATGGCGTCGAGCGATGAGCCGCCGCTGTCCAGGACCTTCGCGCCCGCCTCCGTGGCCTGCTTCATTGAGGCGCGATAAGCTGCTTCGGTTTCAGGCTTCATGGTGGCGCGCTCAATGACGCCGGCACCGCCGTGGACCACAATGGCCCAATGATGGGTTGCGGGCTGCGCCGTCTGCGCATGCGCGGCGAGGGCTGCTATCGCAAGCACGGCGACCCATGTAATACAAATCTTTGCCATGAAAAACTCCTCCGCAAAGGTCTCAGGTGAATTCCTTCGGACTCATACTTCCGCGTCTTCGCTGAGATTGTCGGCTGCAACCGACTGGTTGATGCTTCCATCGTATCGCCTTGCGGCGCGAATTGCTTTGCGGCAAGACTCGTCTCGGATAGTATCGCAATCAATGATGACCCGTGTGCGATGTTTCTTTGCTCTTTTTCTGCTGCCAGCGGTGGCAACTGTAGCTGACGCCAAGCCCAGGCCGATTGCGGTGAAGGTTGTTGTGGTGGCCATGTTTGAGGTGGACGCGGACACCGGCGACCAGCCCGGCGAGCTGCAGTATTGGGTGGAGCGCGATCATCTGGACCGCGTGTATCCCCTCGCGGCGGGCTATCATGCGGTGCGGATGAATGGCGACGGCGAAATGGCTGTGCTGACGGGACAGGGCACGGCGCATGCGGCGGCGACGATCATGGCGCTCGGACTCGATCGGAGATTTGATTTGAGCCATGCGTACTGGTTGATTGCGGGCATTGCGGGGGGTACGCCGGAACGGGCTTCACTGGGGTCGGCGATTTGGGCGCGATGGGTGGTGGATGGCGATCTGGGCTATGAGATCGATGCGCGCGAGATGCCGCCGGAGTGGTCAACGGGGTATGTTCCGCTGCGCAAGGCGAAGCCGTTTGAAACGCCGGCTGCGCCGCTGGATGGGCAGGTGTATGCACTGAATGAAGGCCTGGCTGACTGGGCTTTCAACCTGACGCGCACAACACCGCTTGCGGATACGGATCGGCTGAAGGAGATTCGCAGCAACTTTGATGGAGCAGCAGCGCAGCGGCCTCCGTTTGTTGGGATGGGTGACGAAATCTCGTCCTCGACATATTGGCATGGGAAACTGTTTGACGCGTGGGCATCGCAGTGGGTGCCCTACTTCACGGGCGGCAAGGGTGAGTTTGTGACTACGGCGATGGAGGATACGGGCACGCTGCAGTCGCTCATGTTTCTGGGCCATGCGGGACGCGTGGATGCGCAGCGCGCGATGGTGCTGCGGACGGTGAGCAACTTTGACCAGCCACCGCGCGGGATGACGGCGGCCGAGAGCCTGGCCAAGCAACGCATCGGTGCATACAGCGGGTACTTGGCGTCGTTGGAAGCGGCGTACACGGTGGGGCATGTGGTGGTGAAGGAACTGCTGACGCATTGGACAAGCTATGCAACGACGATTCCGAAGGTGGAGCTGGCTGCAGCATCCAATCCTTGAAAGGATGCGCAGCCGCGAATGCTCAGTCGACGCCGAGTTCGCTCTTTGCCAACGCCACGATCTGCTCGCGGCTGTCTTTCCAGGCTTCCCATGCCGATTTGCACCAGTTCTGGATCATGGCATCCCTGGCAGGGCCCGGAGGCGCGGCGAGAACGTCTTGAATTCCGATTGCGCCGCGGTCTTTGGGCAAGGCAGGCCTCGCGTATTGCCTGCGCGTTTTGGCGAGCTGCATGTGCGCCTTCTGTGCCTGCTTGCCGGTAAAGTTCTTTTCGACGCACAAGTAAAGCCCGATCAGGGCAAAGACAATGTAGATTGGCTTTGACGATTCATCGGCATGCTGGGCCGCGAACGCATCGACCACGTTCTGGTGGATGAACGCAGGGTCAGGATGCGCGAGGGTGTAGAAAGCGAGCTCGTTGTAGAGGTCATGATCCGTTTTCATCGATGGCCTGCCGATGCCTTTGAGTGTAGTCCGAAAGAAACTGGAAAGCAGCCGCATGGATTTGCGCGAAAAGTTTGGTGGATCGGGGCCGGACGATGGAGAATGCTATGGTTCAGCAAACTCTGGAATCGGTTGGGCCCTGTCGCCGCTGGAATTTGCACTGGATGTTGAAGGCGTGAGCGCCTCGTAAAGACTCCAGGTACAACGGAGGCCTGTCTTGGGAAAGAACTACGGAACGCTGGCTCTCATTGTGATCGCCCTGGCGATTTTTGCTCGAAACGCATGGGGGCTGCCGTGGACGGTTCAGCACATTGCGGGTCTGGCGATTGTCGTGCCGTCGTTTCTGCTGTTTGTGCTGGCCCGCGTTCAACTCGGAAACGCGTTCAGCGTGAAGGCCAAGGCAACCACGCTGGTGACCACGGGCCTTTATTCCCGCATCCGCAATCCGGTTTATTTCTTTGGCGCACTGATGATCCTGGGAGTGATTGTCTGGGTCAGCAGGCCGTGGATGCTGCTGTTCTACGTGGTTCTGATTCCGGTACAGGTCATCCGCATCCGCAAAGAGGAAAAGGTGCTGACGGAGAAGTTCGGCGAGGCCTATGTGGAGTACAAGCGGAAGACGTGGTTCTGATTGAGCGGCGGATTCAAAGAGTGGACGGAGCGGAGGATTTGAGGACCGCTCTTTAAGGAAGGCGCGATGCAATCTGTGTGGTTGGGCGAGTTTCTGGGAACGCTGGTTCTCTGTCTGATGGGCGGCGGCGTGAATGCGGGCGTGACGCTGCGCAAGACCTATGCGGCGGATGCGGGCTGGATGGTCATTGCCGCCGGATGGGCGCTGGGCGTACTGTGCGGCGTGCTGGTGGCGCAGGCCTTCGGCAGTCCAGCGGCGAATCTGAATCCGGCGATCACGCTGGCGGTGGCGATCGCCAACGGGAATTTTGCGCAACTGTTCAGCATGTGGTCTGCGCAGTTGCTGGGTGCGATGAGTGGAGCGGCGCTGATGGCGCTGCACTATGGGCCCCACTGGAAACTGACGCCCGATCCCGCGGCGAAGCTGGGCGTGTTTTGCACTAACGCGGCGGTGCGCAGCCCGCTGTTTAACATTCTGAGCGAGGCAATCGGCACGGCGGTGTTGGTGCTGGTGGCGGGAGCGATCTATTCGCGCGGCGTGGCGAAGGATGGGCCGGCTAACGGGATGGGCCAATGGCTGGTGGCGAGCCTGGTGTGGGGCATCGGCTTGTCGCTGGGCGGGACTACGGGGTACGCGATCAATCCGGCGCGAGATCTGGGTCCGCGGCTTGTTCATTGGCTGCTGCCGATTCCGGGCAAGGGCGGATCGAACTGGAGTTATGCCCCGATTCCGATTGTCGGGGATCTTGCAGGCGCAGTGCTGGCTGGGGTGTTGCTGCGGTATGCGCATTTGTAACCGATCAACTCGCGAACTTTATTCCAGATAGGATGCGATGACGGCGAGAGCGGCGATGGCCGCCGTTTCTGCGCGGAGGATGCGTGGACCGAGCGATGCGGCACGCCAGCCATTGGCATCGAAGAGGGCTTCTTCATCGGGGGCCCATCCGCCTTCAGGGCCGATTGCGATTTCAAGCGTGGGCATCTCGGCCTGCGCCTGGGCAATGGCTTCATCGAGAGCATTGCGCAGGGTTGTGGTGCGCTCCTGCTCGGCGAGAACGATATAGGTAGAGCCCGAAGACTGGCCGGCAGACGCAGAGGCCGCACGAATGCGCTCGGCGAGTGGAGCGGGCGCGTGAATGAGCGGCACATCGGAACGGCGCGACTGCTGCGCTGCTTCTTGTGCGATGCGACGCCAGCGCTCGACGCGCTTATCGGCGGCCTGGGCGAGATGCTTTTCAGTGCGGCGCGCGATGACCGGGGCGATGGAGGCGACGCCGAGTTCGGTCGCTTTTTCGATGGCCCACTCCATGCGGTCAAATTTATACACCGATACAACGAGCGTCACGGGGAGCGCGGGATCGGCCTGGACCTCGGCGATGAGGTTGAAACGAATCTCTTCGGGAGATACAGCCGCAACCTCGGCGTGAAAGACATGTCCACCGGCGACAACGTCGGCCTCGAGGCCGGGCTGAGCGCGAAGGACACGCACCATGTGCTCGGCCTGCGAGCCGGTGATGACAGCCGTGGCTTCATCCCAATGTTCGGCGATCCAGCGGCGTCGGGTCATACTCGCTCTCCAGTGCGTTCTTTGTTCCGATGTCTATTCTATCCGCATAAACGCTTTTGCCCGCATAAACACTAAGGGGGACGCATTCAGCGCCCCCCTCAGTATTGCCTTTTTGCTTGTTGCCTTTCGGTTGGAGGTTCCGCTACTTCTTCTTTGCGGCCTTCTTGGCTGCCTTCTTCGCGGGTGCCTTCTTGGCTGCTTTCTTAGTTGCCATTTGCCTATTCTCCCTTTTCGATGGGTTGCATCGACCTGCAAAATTTATATTGCAGTTGAAGAATGTATAGATTCATGCCGCAACAGTGTCAAGAGAAAAACGTAACAAGAGTGGAAAAAAGGTCAACAATTTTTTCGCAATGAATCGCAGACCGATTTTCGGACTCATAGAAAATGGCGCGCGTTGAGGAATGCGAGCGCCAAACCGGCGACAAGATCGACCCATGCATGCGCAATCATTCCAGGGCGAAGGCTACGGCGCAGGAGCGCGAGCAGGTGAAGAGCAGGCCGAAGACAGCGATGAGAAAGATGCCGCGCACGCCTTCATACGCATGCGCGGCACCGAAGCAGAGAGCCGATAGCAACACCGCGACGGCCAAGTGGCCACGTGCAAGAACGATGAACTGGCGCCGCGGACAGCCGCGGAAGCAAACCTCCTCGCCAAAGCCTGCGATGAGAAAGAGCAGTATCCATGCGGCTATTTCCTTGCTGTTGGAGGGCGCCATTTGCATCAGCGCGCGCGATCTCCATTTGCAAGGCGCCGGATGAGAGCGGCGATGTCGCCGAATGTGCAATTCCCGCGACGATGCCTGACCACGCAAGAACAAGCGCGCCCATTACGACGAACGAGCCGATCCAGAAGATCGCGGCGGAGCCTCGGTCGATCGCGATGGATCGCAGGTTGAATCGGAATGAGCCGAAGAGCGAAGCGAGTGGAGATCTGCTGAGACGCAGTCGGAACACGATCCAGGTAACGATGGTTGGTTCCTGGCTGCCGTGAGGCCGTATGTGCCGAGCCGGAAGACGGGGCCATGTGCTGCAGACAACTGCGAGGCTGTTGCCAATAACCCCGAGCACTTCAGCGCCGAAGTGTCCGGCCAGCTTTTTCGCCGGGACGGGGCCAACTTCTTTCACAAAGCCGCCGGCCAGGTACCGCTCAACGCCTTCGCTCGTGGTTGGAGGGACGGCTTTCAAGGTCCTGGCCTTGAATTGGAGACCGTGCTCCTTGTCCTGAGCCCACCAGCCTTCCGCGGTGAGCCACTCCCCAGCGCTCACGGAAGGCAGGGAGCCAAGGACCGTCACCTGGTTCCGCTGGCCGCGGACCTTTACCCGGAGTACGGCGAACCCGCTCTCTTCAATGAAGAATGTGACCCGCTCTACGAGTCCGGTGCTGCAAAGCGGCGGTTTGGTTCAAGCCTCGAAGAGCAAGTCCGATTTGCTCGTCAACGTGAAAGTCAGTATGCTGGCGACCGCCGATGAGAGTCTCAAGCAGAAGCAACCGGATAGCGTCCGCTTGAAGCGCGAACTACAATCCGGGGAGCTATGAGTTCGGTTTTTGGCCGAGACTGCCCTTTTTTATGCGCGAGTTTGAGCGCGAGATCCGCGACACGCTTCCCGATGCTTTCGCTGCCTTGATCGATCGAGGAAAGCGAAACTCGAAGGAAATCCGAGTAGGACAGGTTTCCACATCCCACTACCGCCAAATCATTCGGGATGCGTAAACCTGCATCCAGGATGGCTCGCATCGCACCCAATGCCGAGGGGTCGTTGAAACAGAAGATGCCATCGGGGAGCGGTTTGGACGAGAGCAATCTCTTGGCCGCTTCATAGCCACCCCTTTCACCCAGGTGATCTCCTGAAGTGCCCAGGGAAACGACATGTTGCGGCAGGGGAGTCAAATTGCGCGCAGCGAGCGCGCGCCGATACCCTTCCAACCGCCCGATTGCGGTACTCACCTCGGGGCCGCGAATGTGAGCGATGCGGCGGCAACCCTGTTCGAGCAGGTGAGTTGTTGCGAGCATGCCAACCGCCTCGTCGTCGACACCAACAAAGTTTGCTTTAAGTCCCTCAAGGCGGCGGTCAATCAGGATATAGGGTGTCTTCTGCTCTTCGATTCGTCGAAAGCTGTCCACGCGCGATTGTGCCGACGCAACCATAATGACGTCCACCCTTCTGGCCAACAGTTGCTCGATCTCCTGAGCTTCCAGATCCGGATCCTCGTCTGAAGATGAGATCAAGAGACTGTAGCCCTGTTTTCGGATCGCGGTGGAAATGGCCTTTGCAATCTCGGCAAAGAAAGGATGAAGCAAGTCTGGCACGACAAGCCCGAGGGTCCAGGTCTGTCCCGTGACCAGAGAACGCGCCGCGAGATTGGGCTGGTAATTCAGTTCACGCATGCGCTTCAAGACGCGCCGGCGGGTCTCGGCCCCGATATCGGGGTGATCTCGCAAGACCTTCGAGATCGTGACGACTGAGAGCCCCAGGTCGTTCGCAATGTCTTTCAAGCGTGTAGCCATAAAACAAACCTATCGTATGCCGGCCGCTTTCCCCCGTGTCGAGTCGATCTGGAAAGCGTGGCCGATGCAATTGCAATGTTGCAATAGATGCTAGATGAAGACTAATTCATTGACAATTCGATAGGGCGGGAATAGGATTTATTCCGTTGCAGTTAGCGTTAACTATTGCTATGGGGGAAGTAAGTGAATTGTCCGTCTGATTCTTCTTCTGGTTCGACCAGAATCGTCGATCCATCTCTGGTTCCCTGCAGAGTATTGAGTTCAGGGGCCAGGATGCCTGCGATCGGCCTGGGGACTTTCGGCTCAGACCATGTTTCCCACCGTGCGGTCGCCGATGGGGTGAAGTATGCCGCTTCAATCGGTTATCGCCACTTTGATTGCGCATCCGTTTACGGCAACGAAGGCGAAATCGGCAAGGTGTTCAAGGATCTTTTCCAGAACGAACTCCGTCGCGAGGAAGTTTGGATCACGTCGAAGCTCTGGAACGACAAACACGGTGAAGACGATGTCATCGCATCCTGCGAGAAATCCCTGGCGGACCTCCAGATCGACTACCTGGACCTGTACCTGGTTCATTGGCCGTTTCCCAATCATCATCCTCCGGGATGCGACATAAGCGCCCGCAATCCACAGGCCGTGCCGTACATCCACGAGAACTACATGCGCACATGGCGAAAGATGGAGGAGCTTGTGGACCGGGGATTGGTTCGTCACATCGGGACGTCGAACATGACGATTCCCAAGATAGAGTTGCTTCTTCGTGACGCTAAAATCAAGCCAGTCGCGAATGAAATGGAACTCCATCCTCACTTTCAACAGCCGCAGTTCTTCAACTACCTGGTTGAAAGAGGGATTCAACCAATTGGATTCTCGCCGATTGGATCGCCTGGACGCCCCGAACGCGACCGAACTCCGGAAGATACCTCACCCATTGAAGATCCGGGGATTCTTGAAATCGCGCACAGGCTTGGACTGCACCCGGCCGTGGTCTGCATCAAGTGGGCCGTACAGCGCGGGCAGGTTCCGATTCCATTTTCGGCAAATCCACGCAACATCCTTGGCAATCTGTTGGGGGTCATCAGTGAACCGTTGACCCAGCGGGAGATGGACACCATCGCGAAGCTGGATCGCAATTGCCGCTTGATCAAGGCCCACGTCTTCCTTTGGAAGGACAACCAGACGTGGGAAGATTTGTGGGATGTCAACGGGGTGATCACGCCTCCGTAGTTTGGAAAGCCGAACCAGGCAAAGGTTTCCCGCTTCCCAGGCGTGAAAAGGTCACTTTCAAGATGAAGCTGCCTTTCTTGTGAATGGCAAGAACCATGAGAGCAACGAGGATAAGGCCAGAATGCGAACAACCATGAATGCTGCGTTTCTTCCGGGGAACAGCACCGTTGAACTGAAAAGTGTACCGATACCCAGGCCTGGCCACGGCGAGGTCCTGTTGGAGGTGAAAGCATCGACGATATGCGGTTCCGATATTCGATGCATTTACCACGAGCATCTGGGGAAGGGACCGGAAGGCTATCAAGGTGTCATTGCCGGCCATGAGCCCTCGGGATTGATCGTTGAAACGGGTCCGGGCTGCCGGAGATTCAAGACCGGCGACCGCGTGATTGTCTATCACATCTCGGGCTGCGGCGTATGCAACGATTGCCGGCGCGGTTACATGATTTCGTGTACCAGCGAGAAATACCGCCGAGCCTACGGATGGCAGCGTGACGGCGGCATGGCTGAATTTCTTCTGGCCGAAGAAAAAGATCTGATTCCGCTGCCCGACGAACTCACATACTTCGATGGCGCGCAGGTAGCGTGCGGATTCGGCACGGTTTACGAAGCTCTTCAGAAGGTGGGCATCAGCGGCAACGATGCAGTGCTTATTACCGGTCTGGGACCAGTGGGTATGGCGGCTGGAGCGTTGTGCCGCAAGATGGGAGCCGAGAAGATCATCGGAATCGATATATCGCCCGAACGCCGTGAAATTGCGTTGCGCCTTGGCCTTTGCGATGCAGTGCTGGCGGCCGAACCTGGCAACGTGCAGCAAGTACGGGATCTGACCGGCGGACATGGCGTTGAGCGCGCAGTGGACTGCTCTGCAAATGCTGAAGCAAGAGCGACTGCGATTCGTGCAACCCGCAAATGGGGAAAGATGGTCATGGTCGGCGAAGGGGGCAGTGTCACCTTCAATCCGTCCCCCGATATTATTCACGATCAGAAGACGATCTATGGATCGTGGGTTACATCCACCTGGTTGATGGAGGAGTTGGTGGAGCGGCTTGTCCGCTGGAAACTCCATCCGGAAGATATCATCACTCACCGCTTTCCGCTTGAAAAGGTCGCTGAGGCTTACCGGCTCATGTCCGATGGGCGATGTGGCAAAGTCGCGGTCTGCCCGAACGGAGAGTAGAAAATGTACACACCGCCAATTGCGGATCGCTCAGCCCCAACCGGAAGTATCCCGTTGGCCTGCTATGCCGTGGTTGCAGGTTATGCCTTTTGGGGATCGCGACCAGTCCCAGGGTGTAGCCAGTCCGCTGCTTTGATCGAGGAGGCCGGTTGTGAGTAAGAACCTTCATGCGGACAACGAAACATGGGAGGCGGTTTTGACGCGACGGCTTCCTTTACTGGGGCATCGCAACTGGATCGTTGTCGCAGACGCCGCCTATCCGGCCCAATCGAACCCCGGAATTGAAACGATCGCAACTGGAGCGGATCACTTGCAGGTTCTTGCTCGAGTTTTCAACTCGATTGCTCGTTGCAGTCACGTTCGCGCGGACGTCCTTCTGGATGCGGAACTTAGATTTGTTGCCGAGGAGGACGCGCCTGGTGTGACCGCATTCCGTCAGGACCTCCATCAACTGCTTGGTGATCGGAACGCTCGCGAGCTTGACCATGAGCGGATCATTTCAAAGCTGGATGAAAGCGGAAGGCTGTTCCGCATTCTTATCCTCAAGTCCACGCTCAGCATTCCATACAGCTCGGTCTTTTTGGAGCTGGATTGCGGCTACTGGGATTCAGCTTCTGAAACACGTTTGAGAGAATCCTTTCGATAGGCAAATGAAAATGAACTCAAACGAGCGATTCTGTGGTGTCAGTCAGCCGGCGTGACTTACTTCGATGGGTGGGTGGAACCCCACCCTATAGCGGATGAGAAAACGGCGTATCGCGACCAAGGCTTTTATGGTATTGAAAAAGCTGCCTCATGCGAAAAGGATCCTGAATGCGACTGCGTAATCGCAGGGCTTCCGATCTGGCATCTGCACTGTGAGGCCCTTGTCATCCTGCGTCCACTTCAACTTGTCGTTGTAGCCAAGCAACTCCACGTTCTTCACCTTTTGCGGCGTCAGGCTGCTGTTCATCGCAAGCGGCTTGATGACAGCCTGTTTATCTGGCCAACCCATCACGAATGCGTAGAGGGTGTCGCCCTTGGTGGTAAAGCGCACCTCCTCCGCCGTCAAGTCGGTGCGCCCTGCTTCATTAAATCGAGTGCCGCGGCTCGATGGAGGCGCCGTGGCCACTGGGCCATCGCCAAAGATCTTCCATGGCCGCGTCGCGTGGATCCCCTCACTGTTGATGGCCATCCATTTTGTGATTTCGTCCAGGATGACCATCTCCTCATAATCGAGCTCACCGCTGTTCGGAAGCGGGAAGTTCAGCATCAGGTTTCCATTGCGGCTTACGATATCGACCAGCAGATCGACGACATATTTGGGCGATTTGTATTTTGCTTCGCGGTCGTAATGCCAATTGCCGATGCAGGTGTCGGTCTGCCATGGGTTGGCAGGGATGCCGCCGGCGACTCCACGCTCCCAGTCCAGTACGCACGTCCCAACCTCGCAATCGCTCGGCAGTTTGCTGGTGTAAACGGCTTCGCAGCGGCCGCCGTGGCGCTTGGCGTCGAGATTGTAAAGATTTGCTACCAGGGCCAGACCGTATTCTTCAAAGAAGATATCGCCGTCGGTGTAGAGCAGATCGGGCTGGTAGTTATCTACCAGGTCTTTGATGCGTTTGAAGTAATGCATCTTCCAAGGGTCCGGAGCCCGCCGGTCATTGACCTGCTGGCCAAAGGGATAATCTTTCGGCAAATCGTGGTAGAGACTGGCATATGCGGGGTCGACGCCGTCATATTGCACTCCGGCCAGCGGACCGGTCTTATCGCTCATGTGGGATGTGGAGAACCAGTGATAGCTGGGGGCGAGGTGCTCACTCACGGCAAAGCGGAGCCCATGCTTTTCGGCGGCACTCTTGAAGGCGCCCACGATGTCCCTTTTCGGTCCCATCGCAACCGCATTCCAATGCGGCTGAAATTTCGAGTTCCACAAGTCGAAGTTGTCGTGGTGCACGGCCATACTGCAGAAATACTTCGCTCCGGCCTTTTTGTAGAGCCCAAGCAGATGATCGGGATCGAATTTGGCGGCCTTCCATGTTGGAATCACGTCCTTATACCCAACCTTCGTGGGGTGGCCGTAGACCTTGACGTGGTATTCGTACTGCTTGTTGCCCTGTATGTACATGTTGCGGGCGTACCAGTCTCCATATTCGACCCCCGATTGCGGTCCCCAATGCGCCCAGATGCCAAACTTTGCGTCGCGATACCATTCGGGTACCTGCCATTCGCGTAGCGATTCGCGCGTGCCGTTGAAGGGGCCAGGAGCAATCTCAAGTTGCGCACGCGGGGTAGACCCAGTCGTAGTCACCGCCTGTCCAACTGTGGCCGCCTGCGCCGCAAGAGATTTACGGGCCAATAAGAGCGCGGGCGCCCCCGCGATGATGGAAAGTGCTCTTCGCCGGCTGATTTTCATGGTTTCGTCTCCTTGGGGTTCTTCCTGTTAACTTTCCAGTAATCGAAGTTAAAGATCCTTCCGGCGCGTCGCCCTTGAACACAAAATCGATGTCATGTACTCCGGCCGCACCGGACATGGTTGTCGCTTGGGTTTGCCACTTGTACCCTTCGCCGGTATTGGAAACCGGCATGAATCGTGCGGTCCGGGCGGTATGCGAATCTCGCCACACACCCGGATTGTCGTTCGCAATGAGTGTTCGTTGAGCGCGAGATTTTGAGTGTACTTCAAGGACAATTAGCCAACTTGGGACCTCATTGTTTTGTGGGATACCGATACAGGAAACGTTAACTGATATTAGTTTAATCTGAAGCATCCCTGTCAAGTGTCTCCCTCTCAGGAGCACCGTGGAAATTTGGGTCGAGATCTCTCACGACGTGGTTGCGTACATCGATGCGCATTACCGGACGATCCCGGATCGCATGAGCCGCGGGACTGGCCGGCCATTCAATGGGCGGTTACGGCGCTTCCCGGATTGGAATGAAGCACCCTGACGTTTTCGGCAGCCTTTACATCATGAGCCCGTGCTGCATGTCGGCGCGACCGGCCGGTCCTGCGAACCCTGAACTCGAAAAGGCGGTGCCTTCGGCAAAGACTCCGGCAGATACCGCGAACCTGCCGTTCTTCGTTGGCGCTCAGCTTGGCAACGCGGCGAAGTTTGTTCAATTGAAAGTTAGGGTAACTTGCCCGCTAATGTTGCCCGGGGCGTGCCGATTGAGTGAAACTAATCATGTAATTGCCTTTGCTGCACGAGAGTGCTGGATTCAATCGCACCAGACAATTCATTGAGGGAAGTGCAATTCATGTTCAGTCCGGCTTTTCTGCGAATCTCCATCCTGGCCATTGGTCTTTCTGTGACATCGTCGCACTTTTNNCGGCACGCTGATTCGCAATGATAGCCAGGCTCAGCTCAAACTGACTGTGGATGAGCTCGGCTTCCGCTATATCCGTTTTCACGCAATTTTTCACGACGTTTTGGGAACAGTGCGAATCGAGGATGGCAAGACCGTCTACAACTGGACAAAAATCGACCAGCTATATGATGACTTGCTGGCTCGGCACATCAGGCCGTTTGTCGAGCTCGGTTTCACACCGAAGGCGCTTGCCACATCGAACAACAGCATCTTTTATTGGAACGGCAACACATCGCATCCGAAATCGGAAGGTTGGCGCGACCTCATCGATGCTTTTATCCGGCACATCGAATCGCGCTACGGAAAAGACGAAGTGCGCGCATGGTTTTTTGAAGTGTGGAATGAGCCCAACCTCTCCGGCTTTTGGGAAGGCGGCGATCAGAAAGCATACTTCGATCTCTACGATCTGACTGCAAAGACGATCAAGTCCATCGATCCCGAGTTACGGGTCGGAGGACCGAGCACCGCGGGAGCGGCATGGGTTCCAGAGTTTCTCGCTCATGTGAAGCAAAGCGGCGCTGCTGTTGACTTTGTCACGACGCATACCTACGGCGTGCAAGGCGGCTTCCTTGATGAGGAGGGGAAATCGGATACAAAGCTCGATCCGTCGCCCAACGCCATTATCGGAGATGTGCAACGTGTTCGCGCACAAATCTCAGCTTCGCCGTATCCCGGCCTCCCACTTTATTTTTCCGAGTGGAGCACGAGTTATACGCCGCGCGACTCGGTGCATGACTCCTACATCAGCGCGCCCTACATCTTGGCCAAGCTCAGAGCCAGTCAGGGACTGGTGCAGGGTATGAGCTACTGGACCTACACCGATCTGTTCGAAGAACCCGGCCCGCCGTCGGCGCCNNTTTCAAGGAGGATTCGGGCTCCTGAACCCGCAGGGAATTCGCAAGCCGGCATTCTTCGCTTACAAGTACCTTCATGCGCTCCAGGGCGAAAGCCTCGCCACGAGCGACCCTCAAGCGATGCTTTCCACAAAAAACGGGGACTTTACTGCCGTGATCTGGGACTTCGAGCAGCCAGATCAGAACGTAAGCAATCGACCCTTCTACACAAAGCTCGTTCCCAACCGAGCTGCGGCGCCCGTTGAGTTGCAAGTGAACCACCTTGTGCCGAATCAAGCTTATCGCCTGGAGGTAAATCGAACCGGGTATCACGCCAACGATGCTTATTCCGCATACATCGAGATGGGTTCTCCCAAAGACCTTACTACGAAACAAGTTGCGCATCTAAGCGACTTGACGCGCGATTTGCCGGAGACCGACAAAGTGGTGCAGAGCAGTGCGGAGGGCACAATTGAGTATTCGATTCCGATGAACAGCAACGACATCCTGCTCGTAAGAGTAACGCGCAGCCGGGAAAGCAAATAGAAGAAGCATTGCGCCGCGGCGACAAAACGACGGGGCAAAGCATCTAATGCTACGGAACGAAATTGCGAGCACTGTCCGGGCAGGTTTGGAAGAGCTATTTGAACGGGTGCTGGTCTCAGATATTCGAGCGATAGGGTCAAAAGGGGTTTTGTATGAAACGATTTGAAGCGCTAATCTTCGTTCTTCTCGAGTTCGCGATTGTCATTTCAATTGCGGCATGTGGCAGCGGCGGTTCGGGAGGGGGGACGGGTTCAAATCCCACAACGCCCACCGTGACCGTCACACCGGCATCCAGCAGCATTGCTACCGCGCAATCGCTCTCGGTCGCCATTGCGGTTTCCGGATCGAGCGGCACGACCAGCGGCTCGGTGATCCTCTCCAGCGGCAGCTACACTTCCTCGGCCACTACGCTCAGCTCCGGCTCGGCGACCATTACGATCCCAGCAGGATCGCTTGCCGCGGGCTCCGATACGCTTACCGCGAAGTACACCCCGGACAGCGCCAGTTCCTCGTCGTATAACAGCGCATCCGGAACCGCCTCTGTGACCGTCACCGCACCCGCAACCACGCCCACGGTGACCGTCACACCGGCATCCAGCAGCATTACCA
>PMWR01000590.1 GCA_003166055.1 Acidobacteriaceae bacterium | reverse complement strand
GGCCCAACAGCAGATAGATCATGTGGCAATGTCCGCAGAAAAGGCAGCTCTTCGGTTGACACGCGCTGATCTCAAGAAAGGAATCCACCGTGAGTATGGTGGTTGGATAATACAGAACAACGAGAACGGCTCTCTTTCCTATACCAAACCAGTCAAGGGTCAGGAAGCGCTAATTGATTTAAGTAAAATTCCTGTTCCAGATGGTTTCACGATAGTCGGGGACTATCACACTCACCCGCACACAACGAGTACTGAGGGATTAGGGGCAGACCCCGGAAATGTAGAATCTCTCCGTGGCATAGCGAGAAACCAGCACTTGGATATACCTGGATATGTTGCAGACACATTCTCTGGATCCGTTTACCGGTACACACAGTGGGGGCCGCCTATGCCCAAGACCATGTACGATACTAATCCGTTCGGAGTCAAGATTGGAACTATTCCTCCGGATTAATACTGAAGACGGATAGCATCTTTAATTGCCAAGAAAGGACTGTCATGGCAGGACATTTGAGGTTCCGCAAGATGAATTTGAAGGTGTTGAGTGTTGTGCTTGGCATGATGGTTTTGGCTGTAGGAGCAGGAGAATCCCTCGGTGCTCCTAGAAAGCAGTCAGGGCCGATCAATGTAGGGATGATCGCTTTACTTGCTTCGCCGCAGAAATATAACCAGAAGGTCATTCAGACGGTTGGATTTCTCAACATTGGCCGGGGTCGCGAGAGTGATAACCTCTGGCTTCACGAAGAGGACGGTCAATTGTTCCTCTGCAAGAACTCGTTCGCGCTCGATCTGTCTGATGATCAACGGAAGCAGTTTGCCTACTTGAATCACACGTATGTTGTGGTCACAGGAATCCTTCACTCGGACGGGCCAGAAGGATCAGCGATGAACAGTGGAGTGATCGTGAACATTGAACAGATAGAGAGTTGGCATCCTTATGTCCCAACCCAGCCTACAGTGAAGTGAAGTACTTGGAGTATCAAATCGATCATGGTTCTGTTTGTGTCAATATGTGCGTGAATCGTGGGCGCGTTGCCTTGATCATTTTTGCAGCAGTTGGGTTATTCTTTCCTTCTGCTGCAACTGGCGAATCAAGCAGGCAACTTGCAGCGAAGTTGTCTGCAATCACGGAGCGAGGCCGGATGCTTGCGGAGTACGATACGGCGGCGTGGAAGGCTACGGATGCGGTCATGGCAACGCATCCCAAAGCGCGGCCAGCGGGTCGCTATATCGCCCACAAGACGCTGATGGGTTGGGTCGTGGATTTCGGGCGGCTCAGCGCGACAGGCGACAAGTTCTTGGTAGTCTCTGAGGCGGTCCAAGCGAGCGGCCAATACACGGTTAAGAGCTTCGATCCAGCACGGGAAGACATGGGCTGGAATCTAGCTGCAGCTAGAGGGATCGAGGTGGCAATGCGGGATTTTGGTAAGGGGGATCGCCCGTACAATGTCGCTGTGCTTCCGGCGGCGAATGACGGCTTGTACGTGTACCTGTATCCAGCCCAAACCAAAGACGGGAGAGATCTGGGGACATGATACCCGTTCACCGCTCCACGGTCGACTTCACGCTCTCCGGTTCGAGCGCCAGCGGGAACGGCTTCAGTCCGGCATCCTTCAGCCTTACGACCTCGGGGGCGGACATGACCGGCGGGACTGGGAACAGCATCTATAGCGTCGGGGTTTCCTACTTCCCGAACAGCGATCTGAATGAAAGCTACGACAGTGTCAATGGAAGCTGGAAATACACCTACGACGACTTCAACCGCCTGAACACGGCGGTCTCAAACACTGGCATGGGCTGCGCCGAGGTGTATGACCGCTTCGGCAACCGGCTGCAGCAGAACACCTACACCGGCACCTGCATGACGCCGCAATATACCCTCCAGGGAAACACATACTGGATTGCCGGGTTCAGCTACGACGCAGCTGGCAACATGATTGGCGACGGCATCCACCTCTATGGATCGAGAACTCTCACATACGGAGAACCCAAAGAGATCGTCGAGGGCGCAACCATCACCCTGCCGCTGAAAGTCGAATACCGATCCGGCAGCACCCTCGATGCGGCGCCCACAGTCGAATTCATACTCGGCGTTGTCGGCCCCATCGCAATAAATCTTGCGAGCAACTTTATCTACGACAAACTCAAGGCTGGCAAAGGCTTAACAAAACTCACAATCAATCGCCGTACGACGGAACTGGACGCAGGCGAAATTAGGCGCGTGATTGAAGAGGAAATTAAACTCGAACGGCACGATTGATCGGTGCAAGCAGTAGAGGGTCACGCCATGGCCAATTACTTTGATATCAGCGACGCTGACTGGCAGCGCGGGAAAGTTGAAATGCGCGAAATCCTCTGCGGGGTGGCCTCTAAGAGGGCCATGATCCCATATAGTGAGCTCGCAAAGCAGATCAAAACGATCAAAATCGAGCCGTTCGGGCCGCAAATGGCAGAAATGCTTGGAGAGGTCTCGGAAGAAGAGGACGACGCTGGCCGCGGGCTCCTGACCGTTATCGTCGTTCACAAGTCAGGTGACATGGAACCCGGAACCGGGTTCTTCGATCTCGCCGCGAAGCGGGGAAGAGATACGTCTGACAAAATGAAACTCTGGGTCGCAGAACTCCACAAGGTCCACGGTTATTGGGCCAACCAGAAGTGATAAACGACCGCGAAGTTCATGCCCTCGATGGCGGTAACTCGGCTCCTGCGGCAGGACGCCAGAAAACTCGGTTGGGAGCTACCATGACCAAACAAGATTCCCCATTCGACCACACCGGATCCAGTTTCGACAGCTTTCTTGAAGAAGAGGGCATTCTGGATGAGGTCACTGCCGTGGCCATCAAGCGGGTAATTGCATGGCAATTAGCAGAGGCAATGAAGGCGGGCAAGATCAGCAAAAGGATAATGGCCGAGCGCATGGGAACCAGCCGTTCCCAGCTCGACCGCCTGCTCGATCCCGAAAACAAAGCAGTTCATTTGGAGACTATCGCCAGAGCAGCCCGAGCCGTCGGTAAGCGGCTCCGTTTGGAGATGGTAGATGCAGCATAGAATTGCTAATTCCATGCGCCGAACCTGCTCCATCAACCCCTCAAGCCAGAAGCCGCCTTTCTACTGCTCCCTTAGCGCCTCAATCGGATCGACCAGCGTCGCTCGCCGTGCCGGCAGATAACACGCGCAAAGCGAAATAGCCATCAACGCCAAAGCCACCCCCACCAGCGTCAACGGATCGAAAGGCGGAACATCAAACAGCATGCTTGCCACATACTTTGTAAGGAAAAATGTGCCTGCCAGCCCAATCCCAATCCCCACCAGCGTGAGCCGCATTCCCTGTCCCAGCACCAGCAGCAGGACGTTCTCNNAAGATCCCCACCGCCGCCAGCACCAGCGCGATCCCCGCAAATATCGTCAGCAGCACCGTGCGGAATCGCGGCTCTGACATCGACCGCGACACATTCTCTTCCATCGTCCGCACTCCGGTGATCGGCTGCGACGGATCGATCCCGTGCACCAGCGTCCGTATCGCGTTCGCCTGCGCCTTCGGATCGCCCGTCGTCCTTACCACCATCGACATCGCTCCTACCGGAAGCACCGCGTCCGCCTGATGAAACGGCACATAATACTCATCTGTAGTGTCGTTCGCCAGCGCTTGCTTCACGTTGCCCACCACCCCCACAATCCGCATCCACGGAACCTCGTCCTCGGGAATCGCACCCACTTGTATGAACTTCCCCAACGGAGATTCATTCGGGAAATAAGTGTGCACAAAGCTTGCATTGACCACCACCACCGTCGGCGCTCCAACCCGGTCGCCGTCTTCAATCCAACGCCCGGCAAGCAGCGGCATGCCCAGCGCATTCATGTATCCCGCACTCACCACGCGGTACCCCGAAATGGTGTATTCCGCTGAAGACTTCGGCGGCCGCCCCTTGATGTTGAAGTGATACGCCGACCCTGTCCCCGTCACCGGCAGTACCGAAATACCTCCAACCGCCTTGACGCCGGGCAGTGCCGCAACCTGCTCAAAAAGCCGGTCAAAGAAATTCAGCCGAACATTCGCATCCCGATAAGCCGCGGGTGATCTCACAAAATCCGCCACCAGCAGGTGATCGGTCTGAAACCCCGGCGAGATACTCGACAATCGCTCAAAGCTCTTGAACAGCAACCCCGCTCCCACCAGCAGCAGCATCGCCAGCGCAATCTCTGAAACCACCAGAGCAGCCCTCGTCCGCAACACTCCCGCCGAAGACCCTCCGCGATTGGTCTCGCTCAACGCCTCGCGCAGGTCCACCCGCCACGCATGACGTGCCGGAGCCAGCCCAAACACGATCCCCGCCAGCAGCGCAGCCAACGCCGTAAAACCCAGCACCGATCCATCCACGTTCACGCCGCTGCTCCGCGGCAGAGTCGTTCCCGCCAGCCTCACCAGAAGCGGCATCGTGCCCCACGCCAGCATCAGCCCCACCACTCCGCCCGCAACCGCCACCAGCAGGCTCTCCGCCATAAGCTGCCTGATAATGTCTGCCCGCCGCGCTCCCAGCGCGGTCCTCACCGCCATCTCGCGCCGCCGCCCCGCAGCTCTCACCAGCATCAGATTCGCGACGTTCGCGCACGCAATCAGCAGCACCACGCCCACCGCTGAAATCAGCACCAGCAGCGCCGGCCTGACGTTCGCCACCATCTGTTCCTGCACCGGATCAACCAGCGAAGAGACATTGGCGTCGAAGATTGGATACTGCTTCTTCAGCCGATCGGCAATCACCGCAATCTCTGACCGCGCCTGCTCCACCGTCACTCCAGCCTTCAGCCGCGCAATCGGTTGAATCCCCGGATGCCAGTTGCGATCGTCCGGCAGCGTCCGCGCCCACGGCTCCAGCGGCAACATCACGTCCGCACTCTGCTCAAGAATCTTGAACCCCGCCGGCATCACCCCAATAATCGAATAGCTCTTGTTGTCCAGCATGATCGTCTGACCAATCACCGCCTGCGACGACGAATACCTTCGCTGCCATAGGCTATGGCTGATCACCGCCACCGCCGGCCCTCCCGCTGAATCCTCCTGGGCCGTAAACCCGCGCCCCAGCTCCGGCTTCACACCAAGCATGTCAAACAGGTTGGCGGTCACGTGCTGCGACGGAATCCGCTCGGCCTCCGCCGTGCCCGTCATGGTCATCAGCGCGTTGCGCACCGCTCCCACGGCCTCAAACGAGTGGCTCTGGTCCCGCCAGTCCCGAAAATTCAGATACGAGACCGTCAGCCTGGGAAACTGCGGCCAATGCTCCGCCAACAGCACCAGCCTCTGCGGGTCGCGATACGGCAGCGGACGCAGCAGCACCGCATTCACAATGCTGAACATCGCGCTGTTCGCGCCGATCCCCAACGCCAGCGTGAGCACGGCGACGCACGCGAATCCCTTATCGTTTTTAAGCCTCCGCAACGCGTACCGAAAATTCCGCGCGACCTCGCCCATCCCTTGTCTCCTGTTTTGAGTCACCCTAACCGAATCCCCTTCATCGCGCAAATATTCAATCCGATAAAGGCCGGCCCCGCTGCGAAGTTACTTCCGCTGGGTGCTGGGTGCCCCCGGTCCCTCGCCTTTGGGGACCGGGGAGGATGAATGAAGCTTCGTGCTCCAGCCTTCCGCGCCGAAAGTTAAGGCTTTGGTGTCGGCGGCGATGCGGGCAGGGGCGCTGGCGCGAGGTTGCGAAAGTTCATCAGCGTATTGAAAAGCATGCGGTACTCGCCCATGTTCTGCCAGCGCCAGGCTGGATTGGTGGCAAACAGGACGACTTCGCCTTTGCCTTCCGGCGTGACCACAATGGCAGCCCTGCCCTTGATATCGTCCGCGCCGTTGAACAGGCCGCTGAGCACGGACTTTTCACCACCCGGGAACCGCATCAGCACATTCTTTTTATCCATCTCCTCCGACAGCCTGAACAGCGGCCCGTTGGCGTAGCGGACAGGCACGGTCTTTGCCGAGTAGCCGTAGAAGATGGGATTTTCGGGACGCAGGATGTCCGCTTCAACAATGGGGCCTGGAGCGTAAAATTTCGCACCGGTATTGCTGGTATCGATCGTGGGTGTCAGGCCAAACTCCGGAGGAAACGCGCTGGATGTGCCCAGTGTGACCAACAGACCGCCGTCCTCAGTGAACTTCTCGAGCTCGACGACACCCGCGGCGCCCATCCCACCGGAGATATCGTCGGATGAGCCATAGTCTCCGAGAAACTTGAACTTGTCTGTCTTCTTGTAGGCGAGCGGCTTGTCTTCTTTGGGAATATCGACGACCAGCGCCTTCGCGGACCGCACCTGGTTTGGAATCAAAATCAGGTCGTAGTCTTTGGCAAGGTTTCCCTGGAGCACGCGCTCCTTGAAGATCAGATCGTAAGGAATCTTGTACTGGTCAAACGTGTAGCGCACCCAACCCACATCCTGCGTGCCGCCCCAGGTACTGAACATGGCAATGCGCGGCAGAGTCGCTTCATGCTCGGCCACTTTAGGAGCGGCAACCAGGTCGACGACATCCAGGCCGAGGCTTGCGGCCAGGGGCTTCAGGGTTGAGCCGGCGTTTGCCGGGACGAGGAACGTGCCTGCGGAGAACGTTGCGCCTTCCGCGGTGAACTGCTTCTCTGCAATTTGCACTGGNNTCGGGATCGGGGTCAACCTGTTTGCCGAGCAGGGTCTTGGCCAGCGGGCCGTAGGGCTGATTGGTTTTCACAATGAGCGATCCGGCGGGATAATCGCCGTCGCTGAGTTTGACCGCGGCGTTGGTGCGGCCCACTTCAATCCCCTGCATGCGCAAAATGTGAATGACAAATGCGACGCGTGTGGGATCTTCCTGATCCGCGGGCAGGATAAAGCCGTAGGGCTCTTCTTTCGTTCCCGCCCTGACCGCGTTGCGGCTCTTGTCGTAGAAGTTCTCAAGCAGTACCTGGGGAAAGGCGGAAGCGAACTCGAGCGATGTAAGCACGCCGGTTTCAGCGTAGTTGGTGTTGTTGCGCATGGACCACAGAACGTGCAGATACGGCGGGTCGGGGCGATACCACTGGCGCTTGGTCATGTCTCCGAATGCGCCACCACCGCCGCCCTGGATGGCCGGGTTGGGCTGGTACAGGGTACGGTCCATGGTCGTTGCGCCGGCATTGCCAAAAATCTCGTAGAAGCGCATCAGGCCATTGTGATTGGTGGCCATGATGGCCACGTAGCCAGGCGACCACGCGTCCACGTAGCCGTGCGTCCACACTCCAGGCATCCCGTAGCTGGTCAGCCGGCTCATGTCCCAGTTGGAAAGCATGGGCAGCTCGCCATACACAATCGGATCCCAAAGCGGATTCTGCGGCGCCTGGCCGCTATAGATGTAGAGGAACGGCACCGATTCATGCAGGTCGTGCATGATGGGCGGATGCCACTCGAGATACCACTTCAAAAAATTCTGGTTCGCCATGCCGGCGTAATTGATGTCGCGGTTGTCGTCGTGCTTGGTGTACTTGCCCCAGTAGGGCACGCCGGTCATCTTTTCGTAGTCGGTAATGTCGACGTTATGGGCGTAGTACCAGTCGATGGAGCGATCCCGTCCATCGGGATCGGCCACCGGCATGATGGCGACAATGACGTTCGAGCGAATCTTCTGAATGAGCGGCGAGTCTTCAGTCGCCAGGCGATAAGCCAGCTCCATCAGCATCTCCGGTGGCCCCAGTTCGGCGCTGTGGAGTCCTCCGGAAAGCGTGTAAATCGGCTTGGTTTTTGCAATCAGGTCGTGGGCTTCCGCATCGGTTAGGCCGCGCGGGTCCGCAATCCGCGCAAGATTCCTGCGATTCTCTTCAAGGTGAGAGATGGAGTCCTCTGAACCAACGAAAACGATGACCGAGTCTCGGCCTTCCTCGGTCTTCCCGATACGCAGCACCTTGACGCGTGGGGAATGGGCGGCGAGCGTGTCGTAATAGCGCAGCACGTCGGCGTAGTAAGTGAGCTCCTTGGGAGCCCCAATGTGATGGCCAAGCACGTCCTTGGGAGAAGGCACACCGGAGCTCGCGGGAAGATGGTCAACCAGGGGGCTCAGAAACTCCGGCTTGGTGGTCCATTCCTTGACCCGCGCCGCGTAATCGGGGTCCATGGCCTGGGCTGGGGCCGGGGTTTGGGCCGGGGACGCAACGGAAAAGGCAACGAAGGCAGCAAACAGAACCACACTTGGGCAGCTGGGCATTGGCTCGGTCTCCAATTCAGAAAAATACTCGACCCATAGTAGCGCACCGGAGTATGAGCACAAGAAGTGATCGATCTGCGAAACTGATCGCGGGGACTAACGATGGAAATCAAATCCAACGATGTACTCCTGGTCATCGACGTGCAGAATGACTTCTGCCCTGGCGGGTCATTGGCGGTTGCGGACGGCGATGCCGTCCTCGCGCCGATTCATCGGATCGCACCGCGTTTTGCTCACATCGTGCTTACGCAGGACTGGCACACGGCTAATCACGCCTCTTTCGCCTCTGCCCATCCCGGCAAACATCCCTTCGAACAAATCGAGCTGGCCTACGGCCCGCAAACTCTCTGGCCCGACCATTGCGTCCAGGGAACCAGGGGCGCCGAATTCCATCCAAAGCTCAATCTGCCTCAAGCCGAGCTGATCCTCCGCAAAGGCTTCCGTCCGCGGATCGATTCCTACTCCGCGTTCTTTGAAAATGATCGTGTCACGCCGACTGGCCTTGCCGGCTATCTCGATGATCGCGGACTGACCCGCGTCTTCCTCGCCGGCCTCGCCTATGACTATTGCGTCGGCTACTCGGCCCTCGACGCACGCCGTCTCGGCCTCGAAGCCGTCATTCTCCGCGACGCGTGCCGCGCCATCAACCTCAACGGCTCAGTTGAAAAGATCGAAGCCCAATTCTCTGAGGCAGGCGTGCGGTTGGTAGACACAGCAACCTTGGAGCAGAAAATGCACGATGATCAGCGACTACTAGACGCCGCGGCACAGGCAAGCGCCGAGGAAGGGATTCGCCAGGGAATAGAGGACGAGGAAAACGGAAGAATTCGTCCTATCAGAGAATTCTTCGACGAGTTTGAGGCGGCTCATCGGCATCTTAGGGTCGCACATACCGACAAGAGGCCAGACCGGTAGAATCACCTCAGGCTCCGCGGTTTCCCTCCGCACCCGCATCTATGTCCCGCAACTTCTACATTCTGGCCGCCACGCTCGGGCTCTTTGCTCTGCTCTCCGCGGCCATGTCGCTTGTGCCTTCGAGCTTCCAGCCCGGTCTTCCCGCTAACGCGTCTCTATGGCGAACAGTCACCCTTTTTCTCGCGCTCCTTGGACTGATCGCGGCTCTGATCGGCGTGATGAGCCACCTCTTCGAGCAGGTTGACCGGCGCAGCGAGCAGGCCCGCCTCGCCGCCCGCAACAAGCGCCGCGGCGGCCAAAAACCCTGAATCTTAATAACAATCTAAAATAGAAGCGGGGATTCTTCCCGCCAGGATCGAGCAGACGCCGATGTATGAAGTCACCGTGGAAGCCGGGTTCAGCTCCGGCCATTATCTTCGCAATTACAAGGGCAAGTGCGAAAACCCGCACGGGCATAACTACAAGGTGCGCGTGACCCTGGCCGGGCCTGCGCTCGACGAAGCGGGCCTGCTGCTCGACTTCAAGCTCCTCAAGCACGTTCTGCGCCCCGTCATTGAGCGCATCGACCACCAGATGCTCAATGACCTGGAGCCTTTCACCGTGCTCAACCCCTCGGCTGAAAACATCGCTAAATACTTCTACGACCAGACCAACGAGCAGCTCGCCGCAATGACCGCGGGCCGCGTGCGCGTCAAGGATTGCACCATCTGGGAAACCGATACCACCACGGCTACTTACTACGAGTAGCCGCCAGCTTGCTGAAAAACTTGGGTTTCGACAGGTTTTGTAACAGGGCCTGACTTCAGTCGGGCCGCAAGTTGCTTAAAATGAGAAAGAAGGGGCTTTAGCCCCTGACGGCCTGATTACGGGTAGCCGCCAGCTTGC
>PMWR01000130.1 GCA_003166055.1 Acidobacteriaceae bacterium | reverse complement strand
GCGCCGATTGCGCCGCCGCTGAACTGGAGGATGGGCCATTCCTGTACGCTGACAAACGATGCGTCGTACTGGCCGTTGATGTTTATATCCTGAACGACAGGTGCGGCGATGATCGGTAACTTGCAGTTCCAGTCCACGTTCGAGTCAATCGTTGTCGTCTGGTGCGGAGATACTTTGGTAAAGTCGTCGCCGGTGCAGTACCAAAACGTGCCAAAGTGATCGAGCGTTTTACCGACTGTGGGCAGATAAACCTTCGGGTCCGCCCCAATGCCGATGGGTTCCAGAAGAGCAAGTTCATCAATCGAGGGAAGAGCAAACTCTGAGTAATCGAGATCGCCGGATTTGCCATCAAGGATCATCCCAACAGTCTGGAAGTTGTAATTCATAACGCTCAGATGGTTTGGCTTTCTATTGAAGGCGTCGCGTCCGCCGTGCAGCAACCCCAGGTTGTGCCCGAGTTCATGGTAGAGCGTACCTGCCTGTTCGATGGCGGTTCCGCCGGGGGTAGGCCACGATCCCAGAGCGACGACGAGGTCGCTCGCGCCTGTGGTGACATCTGCGCCGTTGCGCGAGATGCCGCTGGTGCTGTTGTTGGTCCACAAGTTGTGCGCGAAGATGACATGGTGAAAGGCGAGTGAGCGCCCGGTCGCATTGAATGCGGTGGAAAGCGAGTCGAACTCCGTCCAGCCAGAGGTGAAGACACCGCCTGGAGTGTCCACGGTATCCATGGTAGTTGTCTCAGCCAGCGCTGTGGCCTTGGATGCCATTCCCCAGAGCGCTCCCGTGACAGGGTTCATGATGCAGTCCGAACCGCAGTCGATGTGGAGTTGAATGCCTGGTTTGAGGTCTGGGTTCTTGACCGGGGCGGTGGCGAAGTTGGCCTGAAGGGCGGCCATTGCAGCCAGTTTTGGCCTGTCCGAGTGCGAACCCACCACCGCAGGGTCGTTTGCCATGTAGTCGATATGCAGAAAGATGTCTTTGTGCATTGAGTCGGCGCCCATAGACGGCAGGTCGATGAACTTGTCGGTCTGTCCCTTGACGTGAACATAGACTCCGTTGTTCTCCCAGTCGTCGCAGAGGCCGTCGCTGTCACTGTCGAGACATGCGCCGGGGGCAAGGGCCTGACCGCTGACTGTGATCAGCCCGGTAAACGCCGGATCTGAAGTAAACAGCTGTAGCTGGCCGGTAATTAATTCTGCGGTTCCCCCTTCGGTAGTCAACGGGTGAAAAGTCGCATTGAACTGACACGTTGCTCCAGCCGCAAGGGGGCTCTGCGCCCGGCAATTCATGTCATGTACGTCAAAGTTATCGGTATCGTTGATCACGATGTTGGTGACAGCAAGCGGCAATGTGCCGCCATTGGTCACAGTGAATACCTGGGGATGCACGGTGGTTGTGCCCACCGTCTGATCGATGAAAATGGCGCTTGCGGGCGAGACGCTGGTAAGGAAACCAACCCCTGTGCCAGTAAGCGGAACGTCCTGTTCGGGGAAGCCGGTCGGCAATACACCGAGGACACCGGTGAAAGTTCCTGGAGCTGCGGGGGTGAATGTGACCGTTACCGTGCAGAACGCTTTTGGCGCAAGATTGGGAGGGCAGTTATTCGTTTGAGCGAATCCGGTGCCGGTGATCGATATGGTGTAGAGATTGAGGCTCGATGAGCCGTTATTGGTATACGTGACGGTTTGCGGAGCGCTCGTAGCAGGGGGAGTCGCAACAAAGCTAAGCGATGTTGGAAATAGACTCAAATTGGAAATCCCGGTTACGGTTTTGGTCGTTGTACCAGTCGCAGGAGCAAAGTTGGCGTCGCCGGGATACGTGGCGGTGAAGGTGTAGGTGCCGGGCACTGTAACTCCAACGCCGATGAGCGCTCCACCGCTTTGCACAGCCGCGAGAGCAGGAGCCGTGCCCTCAGTCACCGCAGGAGAGCCGGGAAGCTGAGCCGTCAGCGTGATGTTGCCAGTGGGTACGGAATTATCGACCGTGTTCATGGCAATGCTGACGTTGAACGGATTTGCGGTTGATGCGTTGGGATCGACCGTGAGCACCAGCGTACTGGGACTGCCGGCAACCACGATTGTCGTGGATGCACTGGAGGGAAGATAGTTGGTGTCGCCGGGATAGGTGGCGGTGATGATGGTTGTGCCAGCAAAGGAGGGATTGAAGTTGAGTATCGCTCCTGGCGCGACAAATGCCGCCGAGGCGGGTTCCGAATGCAACTGAACAGAAGTTGTGGTGCCCTGAAGAGTTGCTGTGACCGTGATGGTGCCGGTGGGAGCAACGGTCCCGGCAGAGGTGAGAAGAATTGTGAATGAAGAGGTGGACTCTTTGGCTCCGGTCGCCGGCCCGGAAATGGAGAGTGTCGTCTTCTGTGGCGCTGGGCCCAGACTAAACGGAATTGACGTGCTCGGCTGATTGAGTGTGTCGCCGCTATAGCTGGCCTGCACAGAGCTGGTTGTGCTGGCCAGCGCGATGTAGAAGCTGATTGGAGTCACCAGGGCGCCGGCAAGCGTGTGGGTTCCAATGGTGAGACCCGAGACAGCGTCGATGACAGTAATTGTGCCGGTGGGGGTGTAGTTTGTACCTGTCAGGGTTACGTTGACGAGAGCAGCGGTGGCGCTGAATGCGCTGGCGGTCAAGGAAATCTGCGTGGGTAGTGGTGGCTCGGCGACGCTTACGTTTACGGGGCTTGAAACGGCGGGAGCAAAGAAGCTGTCGCCAGGGAAGGACGCGACCAGCGTGTAAAGGCCCGCGCGAGTGAATGTGCCGTCGACGGAGGTGCCGCCGCGAGCGCCGATCGACGGAACCATGGCGAAGGTGAACTGAGGGCCGGTGGGATTCACCGGAGTGGCCGTGACAGTGATTTGCGTATTGCTGAGGCTGGTGTCGCTGGTCTCGTAGAAATAACCATACAAACCGACAGACGAGTCATCCCCAACCGTTGCCTGGATTAGCGAGCCGGTTAGATCGAGCAGGGCCTCATGCGGCGCTCCGGTGGTCAGCGTGAGCGTGTCGACGTAACCAGATTGCGACGCGATATATGTGTCACCTACCAGCCCATGTGCGGCCATTGCGGTGGGCTGAAAGCCTGGATCATTCGGGAAGCTGGCGCCAGAGATCTGCGTGACGGCGTTGGTTGCGCCGGCGGTGATGCCTACCGAATAAACGGCACTGGGATCGGCAAGAAGGAACTGGAGCGTTCCCGAGGCCGCACTGAGCGCAAGCTGGGGATAGGCTGGGGGAATAATTGGAATCGCGGTGACATCGGCCACAACGGTTTCCGCGGGAGACGAGGGTGAGGTGGGGTCGTAGCTGATGACATTGCGAAACACGTCGGTGTCGCTGGTGCCACCGCCCACAACGGCATAGAGCAGGTGGTTGATGGGGTTGTAAGCGGCCCCAAGCATTGCGTAGTAAGGTAGCGTGGCCGAAATCGTCGTGATGAACGGAAGCGTTACGGAGGTTGTTGCGGCGGGCTGAGCGGCAATCAGCGTATGGAGCTGACCGAGATCGATGATGCTGAAAGGCGTGGTGTCGATGGGTGGCGCACCGGCGTTCGCGGCGGTCAGGCCGTCCTGATTGGCCAGCACCAGCAGGCCTCCGCCCAGGTTGTTTGGATTGTGAAGGATGAATGCGTTCAGCGCGGGCAGGTTTCCCCCTCCGGGAGCGAGCACCTTCATCGCGGTTCCGGTTGCGGGATTGTAGATCCAGAGATTCCCGGGGCTGCCGGGTGTCGAAAGTTCCGTGATAACCGTATCGCCCAGGCCGTCGAAGTCGGTGACAAGCGCAGTGTACTGTGCTCCCTGGTCGAGCGATGCCTGTCCGAGAGGCAGCAGCGCGGTGCCGCTAAAGTAGAACTGCGACGTGTCAAACCCCGTGAGTTTGTCGGCCGTGTTACCTCCGTCCTGGGTGAGGACGACCAGCCGGTGATACCGGGGATCGCCTACTGCCGCAGCGACAGTGACCGGGTTGCCGGGAATGACGGCCACAGGGGAGTACTTGCATCCGTTGTAATTCGGAGTTGAAATGCCCACCACGCCGAAGCTGGAATTGGCGGAACTGGGGCCGATCTCGTACAGAACTCCGTCGTAGGCGAGCGTGTGCGGTGTTGTCGTCTGCGCCGCCAGTCCTGGGGCCGCGGTGCACGAGTATCCAAGGTTCTGAATGTTTTCAGTGGCGAATTCACTCACGGTGCGATCCTGATTGAGGACATAGACCTGCGAGTAAAACGCCGAGGGAACAAGGGCCACGGGCACTGCGGGATCCGCAAAGGTCGTGGTCTGCGCGGCAACATCCCGGGCTGAACCTGCCAGCAGGAGGAGACACAAGATGGCGAGGATGACCGCCGGCAGGGGCCGATGCAGGCGAGACCTGCTGCAATCGGCATCGTGGCTGAGCATCGGGGCGGTGGCGGAGCTGGCAGATGGATTAGCCTGGGCGGAGACGATTCGCATGGAATGTCCTTTCAATGCTTGTCCCCTCGTTGGGAAGCGAATTCCATTGCCTTGCAGAGATTGGCTGGAATTGGGGAACACTAGTAACGCTGGAAACCGCCTGCTC
>PMWR01000606.1 GCA_003166055.1 Acidobacteriaceae bacterium | reverse complement strand
CGGCCCTGAGTTTCTGTAGCAGGCACGCGCTGAACACGATGGACGCCGCTCTCCCACTTGAGCTGGGAGTAGACGCGCTCGCCCTCGATGATGGCGATGACTTCCTTGTAGCCGCCGACGCCGGATTCAGAGAGCGAGAGGAGTTCGATCTTCCAGCGATGCTGCTCGGCAAAGCGCTGGTACATGCGGAAGACTTCGGCGGCAAACAGCGATGCCTCGTCGCCGCCGGTGCCGGCGCGAATTTCGAGGATTACGTTCTTTTCGTCNNTCGGCCATATCTTTCATGTCGGGGTCGGCGAGCATGGCGCGTGCTTCCGCGAGGCCCTGGCGAACTTGCCTGAGCTCGCGGAACTTCATCACCGGGGCTTCGAGCTCGCGGAGGGCGCGGCCGGCTTTTTGATACTTTTCGTGATCGGTGATGACCTCTGGCAGGCCGAGCTGGGTGGATAGCTCGTCGTAGCGCTGTTCCATTTGTTCTAAACGATCAATCATTTCGATCCTCATTCTCTAACGCACGCGTGTTCGTGCGGCCGGTTCTATTGAAATTGTGTCGGGGAATGGGCAGAAAACGGCTGTAGGCGGCGGGCGCCGCTAGAGGAGNNTGATGGAGGGCCATGGTGCTGCTTTTATTCTAACCTGAAATTGGATGCGGACGGGTCGATTCGGGATTCGTAGGAAGCCTGAGGCTCAATGAGCGAGATGTTGGGCAGTCAGGCACTCAAAGGAAAGGATTAACGACCCTAACACCGTCGATTTCCTGACCGTGCTGCATGTCTTCTGAGAGCAGGACGCGGCAGCCTGATTGGATAGCGCAACGAAGGATGAGCGAGTCCCAATATGAAATTCGGTGCAAACGGTGCAGATCGATTGCAGCCAGCACGTCGGTTACCGTGGGTTCGACAAGGTGAAATCGAGAGTAGAACTCGACCTGGCTGCGCGCGGTTCCTGGATCAAGGTGAACCTTTCTCGTGACTGCAAAGAAGTACTCTCCAAGCACCTGAAGGGAAACCACGCCGCTGCGTTTGCGCCCATGCTCCAAGATGAGATCGATTGCTTTTTTCCGCTTGACGGGATCGGCGGAATCCTCCGCGTACACGAGGATACTGGTGTCCAGAAACGTCCGCGCAAGCCGGGACTGAAATTGGCTACCTGTGACGGCGGGAGTGCGGCTGCCTGTGCGGCCTAAACCCGCGTTCATCGAATACGCTCTTCGTACAACTCGTCCCGATTCCACTTCCAACCGCTCGAGTTCCCCTGGCCCACACGCTTTTGGAACTCTTCAAGAGCGCGGTCCATATCGTCGTCGCCAGCCAGATGTTGAAGATGGTCGCGAATCTCCTGATTGAGGCTCTTTCCCATGGCGCGAAGCCTTTCGCGCGCGCGCTCGGCGACCTGCTCATCAATGGAGAGCGTAATGTTCATTTGCACAGTATATGTGCGCACGTATTATGTGTCAAGATCTGTGGCAATTGAGATTCTCATCATCCTCAAGCGCAATCCGAAGCGAAGTCCGGTCAGTCGAGCGGGACGATGGTGGGCCGGTGCAGAAAATGGGCTTCGTCGCCAATTACGATTCGCGCTGGATTCAATGCCAGGTTGCTATCCAGCGCGAAACCTGGGTGATCGACATTCTCCGGCAGGTCGAAAACGAGCCTTGTTTCCAGACTTTGGCCGGGTCCCACTTCCGCATCGAGGCCAGGATAATGAGCGGCGTCCAATGAGGATTTGGCGGACATGCCCTGTGCGGACGCCTCGTAAGCCCGGCCGGATTGGTCAATGAGTACGCCTTTGCGGCCAAGTTCCCGTTGCGCCCGGCCACTCGATCGGTTGGTGATGCGAACTTCAACAATATAGTAGGATCTCCCGGCGTTCGTTGAAGGTGTCCGATTCCACCCGGTTACCGCGAAGCACATTTCGTCGAAGCAGCGGTCCTCTCCGAGCGCCATGATGTGCTGGGGTGCCGTGAGGGCCACGACAGTCCCANNGGCGACGACTGCAGTTACGAAGGCACCGGCTGTGCCAAGAACCAGGAGGACCAGTAGCAAATCAAAGAGAGTCATGACATCCCCTTTTACTTTGCACTGCAAAGTAAAGCAAGCATACATCGGAACGAAGATGGGCGCAAGGCCGATTTACTTGGCCCCAGAGCGCCATTAAGGCTGGGCTGCGAGATGGGCCGTAGGTGCTATCGCGGGGCGGCGGACGGCGCAGTCAGGCTAGAAGCACTCGATGTGGTCGCAGGGGTTCATCAGCGGAACTTGCAAGGTTGAGTCGTGCTGGGGGTCGGAGTAGATGGTGATGGTGGCCTGCTTGTAGTCTTCGGGCCTGGCGGTCATGATGTTGGCGACAAAGGTCTGCGGGTTGCGGTCATAGAGCGGGAACCAGGTGCTCTGGATCTCGACCAACACGGTGTGGCCGGCCTTGAAAACGTGGTCGACATCGTGGAGGGAAAACTTGTACTCGTGGATGGAGCCGGAGCGCATTGGTGTGGGTGTTTCNNACGACCATGTCGTTGTCGGAACCGCTGGTGGAGGCGTAGATGTCGGCCAGGACTTCGCCGGTGAGCACCAGATCCTTTTTGAGGACGGGGAGTTTCCAGACGGCAAGATCTTTGCGGGCAGTGACGAAGCGCTGATCCTCATCGAGCCAATTGGCCCACTGCGAGCCGTCGCTGTAGGTGGGCTGTATGGGGCGATGGCGATAGGGGACTGGGTTGGCGGGATCGCTGACGTAGCTGGTGGTAGCGGCGGCGGTCGAGTCAGTGAAGCTGAGCAGTCCGTTGCCCTGAAGATGAAGGCTGGTGGGCTGCGATTCCTTGGGCGGGAAGTGCGCGTAGTACTTCCAGGTGTTGGAGCCGGTNNAAGCTGGCGGTGTTTTCGAGATCAAAACCCGATTGATTGGCGCCGGGCGCATCTTTGAGATAGTGTGCGAAGAATTTGGCTTCGATCTGGGAGCGGAACTCTTTGCCGATGGCCTCGCCGTATTGAATGTTGGCGAGGTGGCGCGTGGTGGAGACCCATGAGCCATGACGCCAGGGGCCGAGGACCAGGAAGTTCTCATGGTTTGTGTCATGCGGCTCAAGCGTGGAGTANNCTGGCGGAATGCGCCGTTGTGAAAGAAGTCGTCGCCCATCCACACGTCGATCATGGGGGCCTGCGGGGAGATGGCTTTGACGGCGGGGTGCGGGTCAATGCCGGCCATCATGGCGAGGAAGCCTGGATAGCTGGTGCCGACAAAGCCGGCGCGGCCGTTGTTGCCTGGAACATTCTGAAGGAGCCAGGCGACGGTGTCGTAGGTGTCGGTGGACTCGTCGATCGCTTTGGGGTTCGAGTGGTCGACGTTGGGGCGGCTCATGACGAATTCGCCATCGCTTTTGTGGCGGCCGCGGATGTCGCCGCAGACGTAGATGTAGCCTTCACGGGCTAGCTCTGGACGGACAAGGGAGAACGAGGCGCGGTCGGTTCCATCGCAACCATAGGGGGTGCGCTGGATGAGGAAAGGGAGCGGGGTGGCGATGTCGGCGGGCTTGAGAATGACGACGTGGAGCTTGACGCCGTCGCGCATGGGGATCACGGCTTCGGAGCGCTGGTAGTCGTGGAAGAGATGGTGGACGGGATCGCCGGTACGGCGGTAAAAAGTGTCGGGTGCGCCGGAGCCTTCGCCTGCTGAAATCAGGACGCCTGGCGCCCCGGCATCGGACTTGAAGGTGTAGCTGACTTTCGAGTCGGGGAGGCCGAACGCGGCGGTGCCGATTTGCTTGAGTTCGGTAGGAACGTAGCGCTCGGATTCAACGAACAGCTTGCCGTTTTCAGCGTAGAAGCTCAGCGGTGTGTCCGGCTCGGCTGCTTCGGTGTACTCGCCGGCAAATGCATCGAGCGGGTCGGCGGGAGAAGCTGCGTGGGCCGCGGCTGGATGGGGTAGAAGGCTGCCGAATGCGGGCGCGGTGGGGAGCAGAGCGAGACAGAGAGCGGCGAGCGCGAGACGAAGACGAACCAAGGGAAAGACCTCCTCAGAGCATGTTCAAGAAAATATCAGGAAGGGCGGGGCGAGGCCTAATGGGCGTGGCCATGATGGCGATGGCCGTGGCCACCGCCCGAGCTGCTCGCCATTTCTTCAATAGGGACGACGCACCCATCGGTTTCGGGGCAGCCAGTGTGTTCGAACTGGATGGTGCTGTGGCAGATGTCGAAGTGGTCCTTGAGAATGTGCTTTAGGTTGAGCAGAATGCAGGCGCTCTCGGACGGCGGAATGTCATTGATGATCACGTGGCAGGCGAGTGCGCGCGACTGCGAGCCAAGGCTCCAGACGTGGAGATCGTGGACATCGAGAACGCCTTCGACAGCTTCCATGCCGGCGCGGATATGGGGGAGCGAGCAGCCGCGCGGCGTGCCTTCGAGGAGAATGTTGAGCGTCTCGCGCACGATGCCGATGCTGGACCAGAGGATGAGCGCGGCGATGAAGAGCGAAAGGACGGGGTCGATCCAGTTCTGGCCGGTGAGCAGGATGCCCGCGCCACCGGCGATGACGGCTGCGGTGGAAAGCGTGTCGCCGGCCATGTGGAGAAAGGCTGAGCGCATGTTGACGTCGCGGGCCACGCCCCAGAGCAGGGCGGCGATGACGCCGTTCATGAGCACGCCGGCGGCGGCGACGTACATCATCAGCCGGGGCTGCACGGCGACAGGCGCCGAGAGCCGGTGGAAGGCTTCGACGGCGATCCAGAGCGAGATGACGATGAGCGTGGCGGCGTTGATGAAGGCGGCAAGCACGCCGGCGCGCTGGTAGCCGAAAGTCTTTTTGTCGCTGGCCGGGCGGGTCTGGAAATAGACCGCGGCGAAGCTGAGCAGGAGCGCGAGGAAGTCAGAGGCGTTGTGGCCGGCCTCAGAGAGCAGCGCGAGGGAGTGCGCGCGCAGGCCAGCCACAAAGGTGACTACGACGTAGGCGAGCGTGGCCACGAGGGAGAAACGCAGTACGGATTTGGTTCTGCCCGCGCCGGTTGGGGAGGGCGCTGCGTGGACATGCATGGGAATAGTATACCGGGGTGGGGTATAAGAGGCAAAGCGCTGTTTTGGGCAGGTTTGTGGCTCAAATTTTAACTTCCGGATAGCCGGTGACTCAACCAGAATCAATTTCCGCTAAATCTGGCGTCGTGCACTAGCCATCTATTTTCTTCCTTCTTCATCGTGACGACAAAGTGATTCTCGGCGCGTTCATAGATCATTCGACTGTTGATGACGACTATCATCCCGTGTCGATCACCCACTCTGTGTTCCGATTCAAGAACCACGGTCTCTAGCCTTCCGTTACGAGAGGCTGCAGATTCATGTGCCTTTTCGAAGTCAGATTCGCTCAATACCCGTTGCAGTTCGGAGTCACGGAGAACGTAAGCTTCCTCGTACTTCTTGGCAACCAAATAGTCCCCATACTGTTGGAGAGCGGTTCTCGCGTCCTGAACTTGGTTGTGCATCCACGCTGCTGCGGCGAGTATAGCCGCGAAGACGACAAAGGTGCCGATGAAAACGGCCACCAGCCATTTCCAGACTTTCCTAGAACGTTGGTCGCGCATGCAAAGATTTTAGCGGGTTTATCGCTGGCTCCCGTATCGTCGCGAACCCGTCAGTTTCAAGTCTGACAACTGTTCGCCGCTGGTGTTGCTCAACTGGTTATTGAAGGGCGGGCGGTGACACGCCCGGGACAGACCTAAGCGGAAGATTCTACGCCGCCTGAAGTCTCGTTCCGTAGCTGTTTCTGCAGCCATTGTTGAGGAAGGAAGAGGTTGGTTGAGAACAAAAAGACGCAGAAGAAGAGGTGCTTGTAGACCGTTGATGACGGCGCAGAGTTCGCCAGCCAGCCGATAAGAAAGAGGGTCGCCACAAACAACGAGAGCCACCGCAAGATACTTAATGCACGGAGCATCGATTTCAGGTTGAAAAGCCGTTGTCGTGCTGCGGCGAACACAAGCAACCAGATCAAGAGGGGAACGCCGAAACCTATTAACACCGCGAGCCATATCGACATCACGTCACCTGTTTGCAGAGTCATCTTAACTGAAAGGGCTATCGCTTTCCCGTTCTGTACAGGGGCGTGTCGTCGCCTATCCGGAGATTACTTCAGCCCGACAGCGCGCGACCTTGCGGAGATCGCCTTATCCCCTGCCGGGGCGCAGGTGGCTCAAGTCGATGGGATCGGGGTTGTCGTAGACGTGCTGTGCGGGCAGGCCCATGCGCAGGCCGGACCACTCTTCGGCGACGACGATGCTGTTCTGCGGATTGCCGGGCTGATAGCGCGCGGAGCAGGGAAAGCCGGCGCGGACCTGCGATGCGTCGACGATGCCGCTCATGCCGGTGATGTCCTGTGAGCACTCATAGTCCACGCCGCCGATGTGGTAGCTGTAGAGCAGCATGGTGAGGGTCTGGGCGGGCTCTTTCTTGGATCGCGGAGGCGACTCGATCTCGTATATGTCGAGCAGCATGCCGTCGACCAGGCGACCGGATTGCGCGAGAAACAGCCTCCGGGCGCGCTCCAATTCCTCTGCCGTGGGGCGCCTGCGGAAGACGAACCAGAGGGCGAGCACGGTGAGCGCGGCCAGCCCGAACACGCTGATTGCAATTTCCCATCCATGTTCGTTGAGCAGGTTCATTTGCGGAGGAGGACTCCAGACTGGGCTCCGAGGTGGATGTCCCAAGTAGAGGATATCGCAGGCTGGATCGGAAGATCTGCGCCTGGCGGTGGCAGCGGCGGCCTTTCCCGCTGCGATATACTCGTGACTGCATCTTGAATGAGTTCCGGCCTGCCGGACGCCTTATTTCCGGAGGTTTTTTGTTGGCAATGAACAAGAGTTTCGCTCTGGCACCGGATTCCCGAAATAACAATCGGATACGCTCGACCACCGTCATCTGCGTGCGGCGCAACGGTGAGGTGGTGATGGCCGCAGACGGGCAGGTGACGCTGGGCGATCACGTGCTGAAGCACTCGGCGAAGAAGATCAGGCGGCTTTATCAGGACAAGATTCTTGCCGGGTTTGCAGGTTCCACCGCTGATGCGTTCAGTCTTTTTTCTCGTTTCGAGTCGAAGCTGGAGCAGTACGCGGGCAACCTGAACCGCTCGGCTGTGGAACTGGCCAAGGACTGGCGCACCGACAAGATGCTGCGCAACCTTGAGGCTCTGCTGCTGGTGGCGGACAAGGCGCAGACATTTCTCATCTCAGGCTCGGGCGACGTGATCGATCCGGACGAGCCGCTGGCGGCGATTGGGTCGGGCGGCAGCTACGCCACTGCCGCGGCGCGGGCGCTGCTCGATAACACGGACCTGAGCGCGCGAGAGATTGCTGAGAAGGCAATGAAGATTGCAGGCGAGATCTGCATCTATACCAATGACAGAGTCACGATTGAAGAATTGAAGTGAAGAAGCGAATGAGTGAAGAAGTGAAGCAGGGAATGAGCTAAGCAGTGAAAGAAGCCTGGAGTTTTTGGAAAACTAAGAATGGCTATTTATTTACCCGCATCCGCTGAAGAACA
>PMWR01000039.1 GCA_003166055.1 Acidobacteriaceae bacterium | reverse complement strand
GAATTCCGCAAGAAGACCGGCCTCGACCCCAAGGTAGCCGCGTATATCTGCGGCTTTCCCCAAACCCGCGAGTTCCTCACCCGCGTCCTCGACCTTATGCTCTACCTGCTCCCGCATTATGTCGAAGAAGGGAAGAGCTACCTGACGGTCGCCTTCGGATGCACCGGCGGCCAGCACCGCAGCGTAATGATGGCCGAAGAAATCGCCAATCAACTAAAGCGCGCCGGCTACCAGGTAAAAGCCCTCCACCGCGACATGCCACGGTGAACGGCGGTCACCTTCCGGAGAGGGGAATTACCTTTCCGATTGGGGCGGTCGCCCACCAAAGTGCTGACACCAGTATTGACCGAGTCTGTATTTAAGTGTATACACAATTATTGACATGGAAGAGAGACTCGAAGCCCGCAGTGTATCCCCGAGCCGCCGAGGCAGACCGCTGAATGTTTGGGTGTCCGACGACCACAAGGAACACTTGGACGAACTTGCTGAAAAGACGAGAGTTTCGCGCTCGGAATTGGTTCGTCAAGCTCTCGATTTGCTTTTCGACCGTGCCGCAGCAGGCCAGCTAAGAATAGGATTTCCAACGCGCCCGGGAGCGTAGGCTATCCAGCAACCGGGGGATAGCTCCAAATCGGGACGTGACCGGTATGGCACTGAGTGAATGAGATTCTCCACGTTTCGCTTGACCTTCGCCTGGCGCGATGCTTGAATTTGATCAAAGAAGAGGCGGACAAGCAGTGATTGAGAAGAATCTTGGAGCAGTGTACACCCCCGAATTGTTGGCGGACTGGGTCGCTTCCGAGCTTCTTTCCCACCTGCCTCGGAAAAAGTCCCTGTTGGTGATCGATCCGGCTTGCGGAGATGGGGCCCTCCTGAGGAGCGTACTGAAGAGGGGAGCTCGGTCTTCCATCAGAATTGCGGGCGTAGATATCGACGCGCGTGCAATCAAGAAGGCCCAGAAGACCCTTCCCCCTGGATCATTTCTTAAAATCGTCGATGCGCTTCAACCGGGCGGGAACGCTTCTGATGTTGAGACCGGATGGAAGGACCTAGTCGGACAAGATACTGTTGCCGGTGTGATCTCCAATCCGCCTTGGGGCGCCTCTATGACTCAGTCTGCAGCCGATCTACGCAGAGCCGGTTATTACCTTGCGCAAGGTCAATTTGATTCATACGAGCTATTCATTGAGTTGTGCTTAAGAGTGACGCCAAAACATGCAATTTTGGCATTCATAATCCCCGACTCCCTCTTCCTTCCCGAGCATAAAGCGTTGCGGACCTTACTACTGGAACGCACACAACTCCATTTGATCGCACGACTGGGAGAGGGATTCTTTGATCAGGTATATCGAGGAACCGCGGTTGTAGTGTGCGAGAAGATGCAGCCGCGGCTCGCGCGTTCCGTTGAGTGTTTCAGATTGCGGAAGGAACTCCGCGATCAGGTATTCTCTAACCGCCTTTCGCTTCAAGATGCGAAAGCGCGAGAGGGGCATCTCATCCCGCAGAAGCACTTCCAATCGGACCCGGAACGGCGTTTCAGCATCGACGTCAGTCTCCAAGATCAGTTTGTGTTCCAAAAGATCAGCAGGCAGAGAAGTGACTGGGCGTCGTGGCTCATTTCGGGCCGTGGAGTCGAACTGTCGAAAACCGGCTCGGTGATACTTTGCCCAAAGTGCAACACAGCACGCCCAGTGCCGCGCGACGAGGCAAGGTTGACATGCCAGAACTGCGGGTTGAAGTTTGAACTGTCAGAGGGAATACGGAAAAGGATCATAAGACTTAGCAAGGCAGTTCCATCGGGCTGGAGACGTTTGATCGTTGGCGAGGACGTCGACAGGTACTCCTGTGACTCTTCTCGAATCATCGAGGATAAGGTTCCGGGGATTAACTATAAGAATCCTTCGTCGTTTGAGGGCAGCAAACTTCTGGTCCGTAAGACCGGTGTGGGAATAAAGGCTGCTATAGACGAGACAGGCGCTTTCACTAATCAGGTTGTGTTTCATTACCGAGCTAAGCCGAATAGCACGCCGTCGTTCTTTTTGGATTATGTCCTTGGTGTTCTTTGCTCAAGGGTTATGTTGGCCTACCACTTGAAAAGGACGGGAGAAAGTGAATGGCGGTCCCACCCGTACGTCACGCAAAAGACAATCGCGGAGCTTCCCGTTCCTCTTGTATCTGAGGGGGGACGGCAGTGGAGACAGGCAAGAGCGATCGCCAATGCTGTCGTGGAACGCCGTCGGAATAAACCTGCGGACTCGTCAACTGACCTGCGTGTCGATGCGCTCGTTGCCGGCCTCTATGACCTCGACAGCAAAGCATGCGCGTGGGTATTGAACGTTCTAGACGAAGCGCAGTCTTTGCAATCCATCACAACAATGAGGGCCGACGTATCTCAACTCCGCGCGGTCAGGGTGTAAGTAAGTGTCATACAGGTATATTGGGAACAAAACTCGATTTCTTCGCCAACTCATGTCCACCATCACTTCGCTTGTTCAGCCTGGGCAAGTCGTCGCCGATCTGATGTGTGGCACCGCGAGCGTGTCGGCTGCTCTTCGTGCGTCTGGGTTCGGCGTAATAGCTTCAGACCTAATGACCTTTGCGGTTCAGCATGCGCGAGTCCGTCTTACACTCGATTCGCCGCCCCCCTTTGCAAAGCTTGGTGGTTCGTATTTTGGAGTTCTTGACAAGCTCCAGGCCCTTAAGCCGATTCAAGGTCTGATGGTTCGGGAGTACAGCCCGGCGGGCCAGCCGGCAGCCGGCTGTGAGCCGCGGATGTATTTGTCTGACGAAAATGCCGGGATAATAGATGCGATCAACGGTCAGCTGAACGCCTGGAGAAATGACGGTGCGGTGACGCAAGTGGAGCACGACCTGCTCAGGCACGATCTGGTACTGGCAACGAATCGCGTTGCCAACATCGCCGGTACGTACGGTCACTTCCGATCAAAGTGGTGCAATGGATCGCTTTCTAGGTTAACCTTATTGCCCACTGAGTTCGTTTGGGGCTTCTCGTGTGACCACGTAATCATGCAAGGTCCGGCTGAACTCGTTTCCAAAGGCCTGGCAGCGGACCTATGCTATCTCGACCCGCCGTACATGAAGCGTCAATACGCAGCCAACTATCATCTAATCGAAACGATTGCTCGCGGAGACGCTCCAGAAGCAATTGGAGTGAGCGGCCTTCGTCCGTGGAGAGACCAGTACTCGGATTTCTGCTCCAAGGTCAGGATCAGGGAAGCATTCTCAAAGATCATAAAAGGCATGGATTGTCCGCTTTTTGTTGTGAGCTACAGCGAAGATGGCCTGCTATCCAGCGACCAGATGCTGGAACTCTTATCACAATTCGGTGCCGCCGAACTTCGGGAATTTAAGGTTCCGCGTTTTCGAAGTAATGACAGCCCCCTCGCGCGCAGAATGACCGAATACCTATTCGTTTTGAATCGAGAGAGTGCTACTTCTGCCCGAAATCACTTTTCTTTACGTACCGTTCAATCAGCTTGAAGTGTTTTGGATCCCAGGTGATTGTGAATGGTTCATCATTGATTGTTATATGCAACTTGTTGTCCGAGATTTTGCTCAGATCGATCTCCGATACAACCGCATAATGTAACATTCGATGGACTAATGGACTAACAATGATGAGATTGTAAGGAGAATCTGCGCCGCCAACACCCAACGGTATCAGATGGTGAGCTTCGCAGTAGATGTCGCCATTAGCTTTCTTAAATGCGTGTTCTGTGCCGGTCAGCTGACATTCCCCACCGTAGAGAGCTTTGAGGGCCGCAACCATCCTCTGGTTTCGTTCCAGCACACTCACGACAACCTGCTTCTTAGCGGCCTGTGCGTCTACGAAGTCCTCCGACAGGAGATCGTCCATGATTTGCTGTTCAGTCTTTGAAGAGTAGGCCGAAGGCAGCTTTGCTGGGTTCTTTGAAGCGCCTTTCAAAGTAGCTTTTTTAAGGACCTGTGCGGACACTTTTGCAGGCAGAGCAATTGCGGCAACGGAAGTTGAGGAACTCGACCCCACTGCGGCCCGAAAAGGCCAGCCAAGATCATTCTCGTCGAATTTCACGCCGGGGTCGAGATAGATATATCCGTCCTCGGCGTTGAACAACGGGGCTAGCCGCGTTTCGACCTCCCACTCAGTCTTTGGTTTGGCGGTTTGAAACCAGCCGGCCCAGTAATCTCCCTCCTCCGCTCGAATGAGGTATACGACCAAGTTGGAGATTGCTTCGTGGACGGATGGGTCCTTTGGAACTGGAAATCCGGTGTAAGTCGGATGCCATGAATACAGTCGATTTGATTTCTTACTGAGAAGCTTCTGTGCTCGGATGGCATATGACGCGTCCCGACGTTGACCGATTTTGGCGGTCTGGGGCATTCCCAGGCCAAGACTGTTAACTGGAATGTTCCAAAACGGACGGCCGTGAGACCCTTCCTTCTTCTGACCAGCGAAGAACTTGACCCAATCCTTCGGGCGCACGGTCGTCATCGGGAAATCGATGTATGATTGCCCGCCACCCCCTTCTTCCGTGTCCGGCGGCTTGTTGATATGGAAAAACTCCGCGTCCGTGACCCGGCGAAAGACAATTTGATTGGCAGTCTTCATTGGGTTAAGAAGTGCAATTGTAGCAGAGTGGCACACTTGCTCCGCCTGAGCGCGGCCATCCCATGAGTAGCGCATAGCG
>PMWR01000564.1 GCA_003166055.1 Acidobacteriaceae bacterium | reverse complement strand
GACGCGATCAGGCCCACGGGTTTCCGAGCGGCTCGGGATGGCTGTTCACAACCGCTTCCAGGTCACGGGCGAAGCCGCCGTCCAGGGTAACCTTGGAACCGTGCTCCCTGGCGAGGCGGAGGGATTCCGAGAGCCGCCGCACGGAGGGCTCGACAGCCGTGCGCAGCACCACGGCGGGCGATGCGGGGTCCTCGATGACGACCTCGGCCCCGGCGCGAACGCGGGCCAGCACGCCGGGCAGGTCGCGGAGGGCGTCGGCTTCCGAGATGTGGATGGTTGCCATACTCATGATGATACCTCGATTTTCGCTCCATCGACGAATGCCTGTTCATCACGAGAAGGCCGCCGACCCAGAGGGTACCCCGACGGGGCACAGTTCCTGATGCCGCGATGAGTGGGCCAGTTGCCGGCCCCGGAGGACGGCTGGCGGTTAAGTCCCTCCCCGGTCCCCAAGTGCGAGGGACCGGGGGCACCCATAGGGTGTTGGGGGATCGTCGGGACCGGGGCCACGCCACCAACGGGCGTAGAATTGCCGGGAGTTTGTTTTCAAAATGGAGATTCCGGATCATATGCACCACTCTCGTTGGCCAGCAGCTTTAGGAGCGGCTTCGGCGGCGTGTCTGATGATTTCGGCTTGCGGAAATCCTTCCGCCCCCCCGCCGCCCACTCCGTCCATCACGGTCACTCCGGCCTCGGCTGTCATCGGAACGCAGCAGCAGTTCACTGCCACCGTGAATAATGCCGCCTATGCCGGCAATCGTGTCACGTGGTCAGTCAGCGCGCCCGGTAGTACCCTCAGCCCCGGCGACATCAGCTCCACCGGCCTCTACAACACGCCATATCCCGCGCCCTCCACGGTTACAGTCACAGCCAGCAGCGTCGTGGTGCCAGCAATAAGTGGCAGTGCCACCGTCACACTCTCAGCGCCGCCAACCGCAACCGGCCCGGCCCTCGTGGTTGACTTGAACACGCCCAATAATGCTAACGAGAATCCCCATACCATCAGCCCCTACGTATACGGAATGAATGCCTATCTTCTGGACTCGGCCTCAGAGAAGATCGCAAATCCGGGCATTCTTCGCTGGGGTGGCGACGATTCTTCGCGCTACAACTATCAGAACGGTTGGACCAACTCGGCCAGCGACTGGTACTTCGAGAACGGCGAAGGCGCAGCGTACATGTTCCCCAACGCGACAGGAGGCAGCATTCTCAGCACCTCCAACCCAACGGCGGGCACCAATTTCACATCGTTCTTCCCCGCCGTGGATGCGGCGGGTTCGACGGCGCTGGGCACGATGCCGGTGCAGGGCTGGGTGAGCAATGGAACCTATGCGTGCAGTTTTCCGAGCTCGACGTTCCCGAATCAGTTGGGCCAGGAGGGCTTTACTGGATTCATCAACTACCCCGCATTCATCAGCTACAACAACGAGCAATGCGGATACGGAGTCTACCCCGACGGAGATGACGGCTGCACAACTTCGGTCGGCTGCAACATCTTCGGCAACGATACGGTCGCGGAGGTTACGAGCGTCGCGGCGCCGCCGCCCAGCATCGCCAACGCCCCCGCTCCCGGCTCGTCCATCGGCACGATGAGCGCCTGGGCGAATGGAACATGGCCGGGCGGCTGGGTGAATTCAATCGCGAGCAATCCGAGCTATGGCAACGGCGCGAGCGGCAAGGGGGTGGCTGTCTGGGATCTCGACAACGAGCCCCCATGGTGGGATGGCGAGCACCGCGACGTGCATCCGGACCCCTTCACCTACAACGAGGTGACTAACAACGGAATTGGAACAGCGCTGGCAATCAAGACGGCCGACCCCACGGCGCTGGTCTCGGGGCCGGTGATCGACTACTGGTGGGCATACTTCTACTCGAAGAAAGACATTGAGTCAGGCTGGCAAACGGGAAATCCCTGCTTTGAACCGTGGAGCAATCCTATAGACCGCGAAGCGCACAACGGCGTGCCCCTGATCGAGTACTACCTGCAGCAATTCAACAATTATTCGCAGCAGTACGGCGTCCGCCTGCTCGATTACCTGGACGTTCACGGCTATTTCGCGCCTGACTATCCGCCGGGAAGCGGTGTCTCGACTGGCTTCAACCCCGCGGGCGACACCCAGGAGCAGGAGGTGCGTGCGAACGGGACGCGGGCCTTCTGGGATCCCACCTACACCGATCCCGATTACCCGCAGCCGAACTACATCACCGACACAAACTACACCACAAACTGCTCGCCGCCGCCACAGGCCCCCAATGTGATTCCCATGCTGCAGACCTGGGTGAACCGTGACTACCCGGGGACGCAGACGGCCATCGACGAGTACAACTTCGGCGGCCTGGAATCAATCAGCGGCGCCGTGGTCGAGGCGGACATTCTGGGCATCTTCGGGCGTCAGGGCCTGGGCATCGGTGCGCTGTGGCCGCTCGGAACTCCGACCAGCGTGATCGACTCAACGGCCCAGAACCCGGCCAACTACGCTTTCGCCATGTATCGCAACTACGACGGCAAGGATTCCCTGTTCGGCGATACGTACCTGTACGCGACAAGTACAACGTCCGGCTCCGATGCCGAGGACCAGCTCGCGATTTACGCGGCGCTGCGCAGCTCAGACAGCGCCATCACCATAATGATCATCAACAAGACCTACGGTCCGCTTACCTCTACGCTGTCGCTTGAGAACTTCGGCCCTGCCAGCGGCACGGCGCAGGTGTATCAATACAGCAACGCCAACTTGAATGCCATCGCGCAGCAACCGGCCGCACCCATATCGCCACCCACGGAGGCCGGATTATTCCCCAGCACCATTGACAACTACACCTTCCCGGCGCAGTCGATCACGCTGTTTGTGATTCCGAATTAGAGGCGCTCACAGACCGCGAAGGATGTTTCGGGATCGCAAAAAAAACGATGGAGGGTAACACCTTCTCACTTTCAGCTCCATTCATTGGAATGGGAATGAAGTTTCGGTTTGCGCAGACAATTCGCTATTGCTTGTTGACGTCGACGTAGTAGAGGTCGGTGGCTACCTGGAAGTCTTCTTTTGATAACGGCGTCTGCATCGATTGCCAGGTGGTGGTGGGGTGAATGATTTGCCAGTGGCCGGGCGTGCCGACGCGGACGGGCATGGCGAAGCTGTCTTCGTCGGCGCTCCACTTATACATGACTGAGCCGGGCGTTTCGCCGAAGAGAAGCTCGAGGCGTGGAATGCTGACGTGGCGCAGGTATTGGTCGAAGATTGGCGTGAGGTTCTGGCCGGTGTGCTGGTTGAACCAGGCGACTACGTCTTCAGTCATGATGTTTTGATATTTGAAGTGCTGGTAGAAGTCGTGGAGGAGCGCAAACCATTTGGCGTCGTCGTCGATGACAGAGCGCAGGGTGTTGATCATGAGTGCGCCCTTGAAGTACTGGTCTTGAGTGGGGTCGGCGTTGACGCCGCGCTCGGCGACGATGGGGCGCATGTTCACGATCTTGGGCTTGACGCCGCTGAGGTACTTGATGGCGTCGGCTTTGCCCCATCGGTATTCGACGTAGAGGCTTTCGAGATAGGTGGTCCAGCCTTCGTGAATCCACATGTCGGAGGGATCGGCGGCGGTGATGCTGTTGCCGAACCACTCGTGTCCGCTCTCGTGGATGATGATGAAGTCGAAGCGGGGGCTGATGCCGACACCGGTCCAGTCGCGGTCGAGATAGCCGTTCTTAAAGAGGTTGCCATAGGCGACGGCGCTTTGATGCTCCATGCCGGAGTAGGGCACCTGGACGAGCTTGTAGCCGTCTTTCGCAAAGGGATATTCGCCGAAGTAGTGCTGATAGGCCTCGATCATTCCTTTGGCCTGGGAGAACTGCACTTTGGCTTTGTCGAGGTCTTCGGGGAGCACGTAGAAGTCGAGGGGCAGGGTGCCGAGTTTGTCGTCGAAGTGGACGTAATTGCCGATGTTGAGAGCGACGTCGTAGTTGTTGATGCCGTAGCTCACGTGCCAGTCCCAGCGGGTGTAGCCGTCGCCGAGATCGGTCTTGGCGACGAACTTGCCGTTGGAGACATCGACGAGGTTGTTGGGGATGGCGACGCTGATATCCATGGATTCAACTTCGTCACGCCACTGGTCTTTGTTGGGCCACCACATGCTGGCGCCGGTGCCTTCGCAGGCGGTGAAGATCCAGACGTGGCCGGAGGGATCCTTCTTAAAGCTCATGCCGCCGAAGCGACCGGTNNCCGTATGCGCCGCGCAGCATGTCATAGCGGGTGGGGATGGGCGCGCCGGCGTCGTTGGGACGGATGCGGGGCTTGGGCGGGGGGACGGGAGCGGCTGCCGGCGGCGTGGTTTGCGCGGGGGGTGGGCTGGCCGGCTGCGACGTGGCCTGGGAAAGAAGCGGGGCGGCGGCAAACAGGGCGACAAGACAGAGGGTGCAGGCAAGCGGGCGCGGGAACGAGAAGGGCATGGGGACATCGTAAACCTGTGGGCGGGTGGACGGGACAGAGGTCTCTTGTTAGGCCCATTTCGGCGGACGAGTGACAACCGCTCCCGATGGGAGCGTTACATTCTCCGGAAGCCGGCTTTTCCTCAAATACGATTCATAGATTCGGATGGATGCATTTGCGTTGAGAGCAAGCTCTGCAGAGTAGCGGCAGGGAGGAAACGCTACAACGATCTTCTTCTCAGGAAATAGTCTGCGAATGGCTGCAATTGGTGGAACAAGATCAGCATCTCCCGAAATGATAATTGCCGTATCGAATGCATTGGAATGAGCATCGCACAGAAGCTCTGTCGCAATGTTTACGTCCGTCTTCTTTTCCTGTGGGACAAAGGCTGCGGCGTGGCAATTCTTGCACTCTTTGCGATCCGCTTGAAACCGGCCCCAATAGATTGACAAGTTGGGGAGGGTGGCAATGGCATCGAGCCAGGCGCTTTGCCTCTGCTCCTTGCCAGGGTTTCCACTGACGCGGGAGGTGAAGTATTTGGTAAGCAAGAGGGTTTGATCGGCGCGAAGCAGCGAAGCAGACAGTGCTGGCGGATCGAGCCACATGTACTTCCTCCAGCCCTGTTCGCGGAGACCGAAGTAGAGGTTGAAGCCATCTATGTAGGTCATAACGCGAAATTTGCTTCCAATTGGGGACTGCACCATTCCTGCCCTTTCCGAGTTGTCTTTGCAACGAACTGCTTGACAATTGACCGGGTTGAGCTACGATTAAGAAGTAGTTCTAACAGCTCCTGCGTGCGTAGCGCAGGATCCGACGGCCGCCTCCGGGTGGCCGTCTCTCTTTGGGATGGAGACTGCCCTTCTCCGGAAGTTCCTAGCTGTCCCGCCTCTCTTCCCGTCTTGTCCGCACTCACATAGAAGGTATGGCTTGGATTTCAAGGCTTCTTCGCTTTCTTCCTCTCCTCAGCGGCAATGGCCAGGGATGCCGATTCTTTGTTGATATCGGACATTTGCTCGGCGATGCCTGCAAGCGCACCGTATGGTGATTCACCTGCAGCCCCGGCCATCCCTTCGGCTACGCCTTGTCCAAACTGTTCAATCAATGTCTTCGGAACCCACACATGGGCTGGCTTGCCGCCAATTGTCCCGCTGGAGCGAATTTCACCGCGCTTCTCCAGACGTCCAATTATGCTGTGGACCGATGCCATCAGGTTTCCATATTTCCCCGTGTCGTAGCCCATGCTCTCAAGCCGAGCTCGAACGTCGGTAGGCACAAGGGGACCGCCGTGGGTTCGATATGCCTGCCGAATCGCGTCAGTTAGCCCGAGTGCGTCCGCTTCTTCGAAAGGTTCTGCCCGGAGCATTCTAGATAGGGCAAAGATTGTTTCGCGGAGTCCTGAGATTCTTTCTTCGAGAAGCTCAATTTCGCGAGCATGTGCCCCCAGTTTCTGCTGGGAGGCGATGTAGTCCGCCTTCGCCTTTTCGAGCATGTCTTTATAGATCGCATCGTCCATAATGTGATAATTAGACATCTAGTCTAAGAAACTGTCAAGTTTAGAATTAAGTCTGTCTAAATTCTGATTTATCGGTTCATACTATTGCTGCGGCTATTCTTATCGAGACTCTATGGCAACAAATGTTCGCCAATTCGACGTGATTGTTCTGGGGGCGGGGGCGGCTGGGCTGATGTGCGCGGCGACGGCTGGGCAGCGCGGGCGGCGCGTGGCTCTGCTGGAACATGGCGGACAGGCGGGACGGAAGATCCTGATTTCGGGCGGCGG
>PMWR01000119.1 GCA_003166055.1 Acidobacteriaceae bacterium | reverse complement strand
CCAGCGACTTAGTTCAAACGCCGCAGTACCTAGAGATTGGGTTGTTCCCGGACTGCCGCCTTCCCCGACCCTGGTTGGAGCCTGCCAAGAACCCCGATAAGGCCGAAAACAGGGTTCGCGACGAGTAGCCGGTAATCCGGCGTTACGCTGTAGGTTGCCTCAACACCTTTAGATCACAACGTAGCGCCTGAATCACGGGTTCCGGGTGGATGGTCGCCAATAGAGAAACAATGCCCACTTCCAAGTCAGACCTGAGCGATTTGTTGGGTCTCGAAACCTCCGGGACAGCGCAGACAAGTTCTAAAATCGTCCTCTATGGCCGACCATTTAAATCGATAACTTATGGAGTCGAGCTTCAATCTCCAATCCCCAGTCCTTTCTCAAGTGGACTCACACCGTGATTGCGAATGCCTTGCGCTGGTTCGAGAACCTGAGAAGCATTCGTGCGATCCCAGCGTCTCATGGCCGTGTGCAGAAGAAGGCGCAGGTCGGAGAGGGGCGTGGCCATGGCCATGTAGCTCTCATCGAGGCTTTGCTTCAGAGGGAGGAGAACATCGCGGCAGTAATCCTCCAATTTGCCTTCCGGGATTCCAACCAGGAAGACCTCTTCCTGGGCAAACGCGATGGTTGCCGCGCCCGTAATCCCCGGCCGGCAACCTGACACCCTAGTCTCTTGTTCCGGGACTTTGGGTCGCGGTCCCACAAGACTCATTTCACCTCGCAATACGTTTAGGAATTGAGGCAACTCATCGAGTTTCCACCACCGCAAGAACCTGCCCAGATTGGTAATTGCCGGATCGTTGATGGTTGTAATCAGGGTTCGTCTCTCGCCGGCGAGATGCATGGTTCTGAACTTGTAGATTGTGAAAGGAGTTCCGTTGCGCCCCACTCTTTTTTGCAAGAACAGGACCGGCCCTCTGGAATTGAGTCGAACTGCAATGGCAACGATCAGGAATAATGGCAGTAAAATCGGCAGCATCGCAAACACCAACAGAAAGTCAAAGACACGCTTCGCTGGAGACTTCACCCAAGCACTGAGGCGCTCCGAATCCGAGCGATCAACAGAAAACCCTGTTGAAGGCTCGAGCTCAAGCACGGGATGACAAATCTTCGGACCATCCTTCAAGAGCACCTCCCGTCAAATTGCATTTGATATCACCGTTTGCCATAACCTGTGTAAGCGCTTGTGGGTTGCGGACTGCGCGGCCAACCTGTTTCGAGACGCTGCAGCAATCAACATAGACTTAGATTCGTTCGATTCCTGGATCGGCGTGTCATGGGAGCGTCTTGCGAATGTCAGCGCATTGTCACTTGTTGTTGCGCCAAGTGACTCATCCAACGCCAGCATGCCGGAACGCAGTGAGCGCGCTGTTGAAAAGAGACCGGACTTCGCGGAGCGAGACAAACTGCTGACAATCTCCTGACACGCAGATGACAGCTTCCTTCGGATCGCGGCATAGGGTGAACAGTATGCGACGGAGCGAGCGCGAGGAAGCATAGGCGGCGTGCCTTCTGGGCAAACACCACAACAATTCAGGAGCCATAATGATCAAACGCATCGCAATTCTCTTCGTGCTCGCTGGCGTGTGTTCCCCGAATCCGTTCTTTCTGTCGTCGCTTCCGGCGGACGCCGCTCCCCGGCGCATCGAGGTCGTTGCCAAACACTTCACTTTCGAGCCAGCCAGTATCGAACTCCAGAAGGGAGTGCCGGTGATTCTCTTATTGAGGAGCGTCGACGTTTCGCGCGGCATCCGAATTCGCGAATTGAATGTAGAACTAAAGGCCCCGGCGAGCGGGAGTTCAGAGGTGCAATTCACTCCGGAAAAGACAGGCGATTTTGTGAGTCAATGTTCGGTTTTCTGCGGGGCCGGCCACGGGTCAATGACCTTGATGCTTCATGTGATCGGATAGCCATGCGACGCGCCGTAATCATCGCCGTGGCTCTCCTTCCGATGGCCGCGCTGGTGTACGGCGCCGAAGGTGCAACAGCGATGATCTTACTTAGAACAAGGAACGGGTCAAGGAAAATAGGCTTCTCGATCTCCGGTGCACTTGCTTGCCTGGTGTTTCTCTGCTTTGCGCCCAACATCGCAGCGCAAACGCAACCCGACACCACGCTGCAAACTCCACCCGACATGACGGTGCAAACTCAACTCGGGACGAGGCCCGTCTCGCAAACCGTGCCGGCGACATACGTACCTGACATTTCAACCCAGGCCGGCTCTTTGGAGAAGCCCGTTGAAGACCCTCACAACGTGCTCGGCGCGCCCCAGATCATCGCAATTGCACAGGAGAATCCTGAAGTCATTGTCGAACTCAAATCTCTTATGTCCGACCTGGCCCAGGCAAAAGGGATCCCGTCGCAGGCCGATGGAATCACCGATGAACAGCTTTTCAGCCAGATTGCCGTCAGCAAAGGGCTGCGAGCAAGCATCACTCACCTCCTTGAGGCTCGGGGATACATCTCGGAAGAGGACGTTGAGATTGCGTCGAAAGAAAACGTAGACGAGAGCGCGAATCGGACTGGCAGCCGTACTCCTGTTAGAAATACGGATGCCGAATTTGAGAATCGCCTGAAGAACCCAGACACCGCGATTTTGACAAGTGAGAATGAAGACTTAACCGCGCTTCCGAAACTCGAGGATCGGCAATCCCCGTCACGAACTGGTACCGCAGACAAGCGCCATGCGCCACAGGTACAGCCGAATATCACGGATGAACCAAAGTCGCTTCGCCGGGAAGCGCCTTACAATTTGCTTTCCCTGAGAGATCTTTACACGCAGATTCCGGACTCGCCGGAGAAACTGAAGCGCTTCGGCGCGGACGTGTTTACCCGTCGCGGATTTGCCGTTGACTACAACCATCCGCCTTCCGCGGTCGATTCGATGCCGCTCGATGTTCCTCTCGGACCGGATTATGTGCTTGGCGGTGGAGATGAACTCAGCATCAGCATGTGGGGCGGAGTATCCCAAAGCTTTACGCGCGCCATCAATCGGGAAGGAGCCATCACGCTGCCGGAAGCGGGCCAGATTCAGGTGGCTGGGCTCAGCCTGGGGAATGCGCAGGCCGCCATCGGCGCCGCTCTGCAGCCGCAGTTTCGCAACGCGCATGTGGCTGTCACACTGGCTCGCCTGCGCACCATCAGAATCTATGTGGTCGGCGATGTGCAACGGCCTGGCGCTTATGACATCAGCTCGCTCGCATCGCCGCTCAGCGCGCTTTACGCTGCCGGAGGGCCGACCGCTATTGGTTCACTGCGCGTGATGCACCACATGCGCAATGGGAATTCCATTGGCGACATCGATCTCTACGACTTTCTTTTGCACGGCATTCGGGATGCGGACGATCATCTCCAGGGCGGCGACACTCTGGTCGTTCCGCCTGCGGGGCCGCAAGTAGCCGTCTATGGCGCGGTGAAGCGCCCGGCGATTTACGAACTTCGCGCGGAGAAGACCCTGGCAGCCGGACTTGAAAATGCCGGAGGGTTAACCGTTGCCGCGGAATTGAGCCACATCACGATCGAACGCATCGTAGCCAACCAACGCCGCGAAATAATCCCCGTACCAGGTCCCGCAGCCAATGGGCAAGCAAACGAAGAGGCTAACTTCGCCAACCTGGAATTGAAGGACGGCGACCGTGTTCGAGTCGGCACTGTGCTTCCTTCCAGCGAGCGCGTGATCTATCTCCAGGGACATGTGGGCCGCCCTGGCAGGATTGCCTACCGCGATGGGTTGCATCTCGCCGATGTTTTGCAGAGTTACCGCGACTTACTTCCGGAACCGGCAGCCAGAGGTGAGATTGTCCGGCTCGTAGCCCCCGATCTCCACCCTGAAGCTATCAGTTTCAACCTTCCCGACGTCTTGATTGGAAATTCAAATCCGCCCCTTCAGCCGTTCGACACCATCCGGATATTCGGCAGATATGAGCGGGACTCTCCCAACGTGACCATTCAGGGCGAGGTGCAGAATCCGGGCTCCTACCCGATGTTCGACGGTATGAGCGCTGCTCAACTGGTCCGCGCCGCCGGTGGATTCAAGCGGGACGCCTCGCTCGAGGATGCGGACTTAATCAGTTATCACGCGGTGAACGACTCCGGAGTTACGATCGAACGCCGCACCATCGCCATTGGAGCCGCGGTGCTGCGGAACGACGCGCAGGCCGATTCGCCTCTTCAGGCTGGCGATGTGCTGACCATCCATCAAATGACGGGATGGAACGATATCGGCGCTTCCATTTTGATCCAGGGAGAAGTTGCGCACCCGGGAAGCTACGGGTTCACGGAAGGCGAACACTTGAGCGATATTCTTAGACGGGCCGGAGGCTTCCGTCGAGGGGCATATCCGGAGGGTGCCGTCTTGACTCGTCCCGAGGTCAAAGTGCTTGAGGAAAAGAGCCGCGAAGAGCTGATTCGCCAAATTGAGACGAGTTCCGCGGCTGCCCGCATGTCTCAGACGCTTGCGGGAGGCGATCAGGCGGCAACGCTGCAACTTATTCAGCAACAGCAGGACCAGGTTCTCTCGCGACTTCGCAGTCAACCGGCGACCGGCCGGCTGGTGATTGGAATCGACTCTTCCATCGATGAATGGGCAGGTACCGCGGCGGATATTGAAGTTCGAAGAGGCGATGTGTTGCGTATTCCCAAGCGGCCGGGGTTCGTGCTGGTCAGCGGCCAAGTGTACAACACGTCTGCGATCACGTTTATTGCGGGAAAGACCGCTGGCTGGTATCTGGAACGCGCCGGCGGGGCCACCGCGATCGCAAACCGCAAGGAGATTTTTGTCATTCGTGCTAATGGCTCAGTTGTCGGGCGTCGTTCCGGAGAAGGGTATGGCAACAACGTTCTGTCGACCAAGCTTGACCCCGGCGATGTGATTGTCGTGCCGCAGAAGATCATCGGAGCTTCAGTGGTCTGGAGAAATATTATTGGCGTCGGGCAGATTGCGGCATCGCTTGCGATTGCCACCGTCGTTGCGGGCATTTAGGAGCGGCATGACAGAACCGATTGAACCGCCAGAGAGCCAGTCAATGCCCGCAGTGACTCCAGAGGCGCGAGGCGATGCGACTCACTGTCCCAATTGGATCGTAAATACATCGGTTCTGTTGCGGCATCGGCGATTTCTGGCACGAGCGGTGGGCATCGCATTGCTTGCGAATATCGCCATCGCACTTCTCATCCCTAGACAGTTTCAATCGACGGCACGCATCATGCCGCCGGAGAGTTCCGGGTCGGGAACTGCACTGCTCGCCGCACTGGCGGGCCGCTCACTGGGCGGCGACATGCTTGGTGGCCTTGCCGCGAGCCTTCTTGGGGGCCACAATACAGGTTCTCTTTTTATCGACTTGCTGAAGAGCGACACAGTAACCAGCCGTCTGGTTGACCGCTTTCAGCTCCAATCCGTTTATGGCAAGAGGTATCGTGTAGACGCATGCAAAACTCTCATTCGCCGCACCCGCGTCGAACAGGATAAAAAGAGCGGGGTAATCACCATTACCGTCACGGATGAGAGCCCGCAGCGCGCTCGTGATATGGCACAGGCATACCTCGACGAGTTGAACCTGGTGGTCAACCGGACCAACACATCCTCGGCGCATCGCGAACGAATGTTTATCGAAAACCGGCTGGCCACGGTGAGGACGGAGCTCGACCGGGCGCAGGAAGCACTGAGCAACTTTTCGAGTACCAACATGACGGTCGATCTTAAGGAACAGACACGTGCGACCGTCGATGCTGCGGCGACGCTCGAGGCAGAGCTGATTACGACTCAGGGAGAATTGACTTCTCTTGATCAGATTTATGGCGACGGCAACGTTCGCGTTCGGGCTGCGGAGGCGCGCGCTGCGAATCTGCGAAAGGAATTGGCAAAGCTGGGAGGTACTTCCGCGTCTCTTTCGAAGGATGTCGATGATGATTCAGGTTCGAGCGTCGCACAGAAGAGTTCGGACAACTTGTCCTATCCGCCGCTGCGGCAGTTGCCACGGCTCGCGGTGCCGTACGGAAATCTCTACCGGAACGTGCGGGTTCAGGAAACGGTGTTCGAACTTCTTACGCAGCAATTCGAGATTGCGCAGATTCAGGAAGCAAAAGACACGCCGGTACTGAGTGTGATTGATACTCCGGGAATTCCGGAAAAGAAATCGTTCCCGCCACGCACGCTCTTGATCCTGGTCCTTACCCTCGTTGAAGGTCTCGCCATTTCAGCGTTTATCATCGTTCGCTTTCACTGGCGTGCCGTCGATCCGGGCGACCCGCGGCGGATGATTGCGGCAGAAGCCGCCGATGCCCTCCGGCACGCTCTGCGCGGAATGCGGGTCTTCGCGCGGAGGCAGGCATGAGCGCCTCCCACCCCATCGCGCTGCTCCGACGAGGCAGCGGCTCAATTGCACAAACATTCCCGTTGACGCGGGAGATGGATGCAACGCGCCAGATCTCGCTTACAGCGGCTGCGGCGGGGTTCCTGTTTTCATTCCGGGCGGGCCTGGTGATGATCTCGGCTCGCTCGCTCAATTGTGGCACAGAGCCGGGAGTCATCGCAGGCGCTCTTGCTGAAATTCTTTTGCTGCTCGCAGCCACATTGCAGGCGTTCGGCCCCGCTTCGCGCCCCGTAGCCTGGATCTTCCGCTTGCCGTGCGTTCGCTGGGTCATGGTCTTCTTTGCATTTTCCTGCTGCAGCCTGGCCTGGAGCGGGACTGTATCGCGGCCGACGTCTCTGATGTATTGGGGAGCCATGGCGGCTGACGTGGTGATTGTCCTCCTGTTTTTGCGTGGTCAAGCGGTTGTTGATGTTGCGCATTCAATGATGAAGGGCTATGTCGTCGCAGGTGTCGGTCTCGCAGGCCTGGCCTGGCTCATCCCGACTGCATCGGATCTCCGTCTTGGCGATCTGGAATATTTCAACACCAATCAGATTGCCAATGTTTGCGCGATGGGTGTGTTCATGGCGCAGTTTCTTTCAAGCCGCAAAGACGGGCGATGGAGAGTTTCCATGCTCTTCCTGACGTTGACTCTGGTGCGTAGCTTGAGCAAGGCAACGCTCATCGCTTTTGTTTTGAGCCAGGGCGTGATGCTCATCCAGAACAAGTCGATGACCCGCAGCAGGAAGGCAGCTCTGGCTGTGGCTGTGCTCGCACTTGGGCTCGTCTTCGGCGGACTCTTTGAATCCTATTACAACGTCTATACGACTTCGGGAAACCAGGCAGAAACCCTGACAGGCCGCACCGGAATCTGGATTTACAGCTTGAAGACCGGGCTTGAACAGCCGTGGGTTGGAAACGGATTCGACTCGATGTGGAAGGTGGCTCCCCCATTCGGCCCCGAGATGTTCGAGGCCCGGCACGCGGAAAACGAAGTGCTGCAGCAGTTCTTTGCGTACGGCCTGGCGGGAGTCGCGATGCTGGCCGGCATCTACGGAACGCTGTACAAGTCTATCCGAGGCTTACCGCGAAACTCGACTCGTGTAGTGCTTAATGGCCTGTTGCTGTTCATCCTCATCCGGGGTCTGGCGGAAGCAGAACCCTTCGATCTTCTCCTCCCGCTCTGGAGCATCACCTTGATCAGTTCATATCTCGGACAACTGACACCGAGCCTGAAGCACAACCTGAATCAGCAGCACCGTTCCGCATCGTAAGGAGGGTCCGCTCGTGAGAATTGTTATCGCCGCCTTAACCGCTCCATGCAGCCTCAACGGCGTCTCGCGGCATGCGGCCAATCTGGCTCGCGGTCTGGTGTCTTTGCCCGACCCTCCGGAAGTGCACTTTCTCGCCGGGCAGTGGCAGCGGGAGATGTATCCGCCAGCCATTGCACGAACCAATTCGCAATTCCATCTTCACTGGATCCAAATCCAGCGAAGCAACTTCGGCAGGATTACATGGTACTACCGGGATCTTCCATCCATTGCAGCGCAGCTTGAGGCCGACGTGGTGCACATGACATGTCCATCCCCGGTGCAACGCCAGGCCTACAAGTGTCCCACCGTCGTCAGCTTGCACGATCTATACCCGTTTGAGATACCCAAAAACTTTGGAATCGTGAAGAGTGAAATCAGTCGCCGGTTGATGCGCCAGTGCCTCATGAAAGTTGACGCGGTCGCTTGTGTTTCGGACTTCACCAAGTCGCGGATTTCGCACTGGTTCCCTCCGGAGGTCAGCGAAAAGGCACTGATGATTCCCAATTCGGTCACGCCCATCTTCGGTTTCGGAACGGCACCGCGGCAGCTTCGGGGCGGACAGCCGTTTGTGCTCTGCATCGCACAGCATCGCCAAAACAAGAATGTCCCGCTAGCCCTTAGAATCTTCGTCCAGGCGTTGAAAGCGAAGATCCTTCCGATGAATACCCGGTTCCTTTTACTGGGAATCACAGGGCCGGAGACTCCCAGGATATTGAAAGAGGTCCGCAGCCTGGACATCGTAGATCGAGTAGTACTCCTCAGTGGGATCAGCGATCGGGATCTGCAATGGTGCTATCGCAATTGCTCTCTGCTCCTGGCGCCGTCATCGATTGAGGGCTTTGGATTGCCCATCGCCGAGGCGTTGATCGCCGGTTGCCCGGTAGTGTGCTCCGACATTCCGCCGTTCCGCGAAATCGGCGGGATTCGGTGCCGTTACGTCCCATTCGGCGATGGTTTGATGGATGGATATCTTCAAGCCATTTGGCAAACATTGGGAGATCCGCGGAGATTTGGTGCGTCGATGCCGCAACTCGCACCCGTTTCGATCGCAGCGAGATATATGGAACTTTACCGGCGATTGATAGGGTTCCGTATTATCTCGCAA
>PMWR01000025.1 GCA_003166055.1 Acidobacteriaceae bacterium | reverse complement strand
CCAGGCGGTGGAATGAGGCGTGCGATTTCGCCATCAACCCTCTACTGCTCGATGCAGGCCTCAGTCTACCCGATGGCATTCTGGTCGATCATCGTTTCCGTGGCATGAGTGCAGAGCAGATTTACAACCTCCGCGAGGCGGAAGCGCAGCCACAACCTGGCGGCCAGAACAGTGCAAGNNGGCATCGGTCAGGTTCTCGATGCACCTCTGCCGGGCGAAGAGACGCCCAGTGTTGAGGAGCAGGCACGAGAGTGGAGCGTTGCAGTCAACCAGGCAGTCACTCTCTCGAAGCAAGCCGGCAAGACTCCAGTGGGCCTTGATCGAACTCTTGAAGGAGCGGCAGAGGCCGCAGTCGATTGGCGTGAACTGCTGCGACGGCTCTGGTCAGACACCATTCCGGCCGATTCGAGTTGGATGCGGCCGAACAGGCGCCACATCTGGAATGGACTTTATCTGCCTGGAGTCGTGCGCGAGGGCGTCGGCGAAATAGCTATCGCCGTCGATTGCTCCGGCTCAGTGAATGGCAGCCTGTTGCGCCTGTTTGAAGCTGAGGTTTGCTCAATTCTCGAAGGTCAGCGGCCACAGTGCATTTATGTCTTGTACTTTGACACCGAGGTACACAAAGTTGAAACCTATCAAGCCGGAGAGCAAGTTCATCTCAATCCCATTGGCGGCGGAGGGACGGACTTCGGCCCGTGCTTCGACTGGCTGGCCGCGCATGGAATCCAGCCTCAGACGTTAGTCTTTCTGACCGATCTGTGCGGCACATTCCCCGAGAATGAACCAAGCTATCCAGTGATCTGGGCATCCACTGAGCGCAGAAAGGCTCCATTCGGCAGCGTCGTTCCCATGCAGGCTGCATAGTGGAATGCTCTTGCGCAGTGACAGAGATTTGTTATGGACAAGACCTTTCATGCTTTTACTGATGGTTCAGTGATCGGGAATCCTGGACCAGGTGGATGGGCTGCGGTATTGATGAGTGGCGATAAGAGATGGGAAATCTCCGGCGCGATGGCATCGACGAACATCTCAGAGATGGAACTCCTGGCCGCTGTCGAGGCACTACGCACTATCCCGACCGGATCTCGTGTCCAGATCCACTCGGACTCCGAATTGCTCATCTGTGGAATGCTTTTCCACATCGAGCGCTGGCAGAGCCATGGCTGGCGCAACAGCCGCGGCGCGCTGTTACAGCACCAGAAGCTATGGAAAGAACTGCTTGCGATGAACGAGCGGATGAACATTAACTGGGAATGGATCAGGGGACACAGCCGACATCCGTTCCAGACCAGAGCCGACGCACTCGCCTACCCATGCGCACCGTGCAAATGGCCATAGCGATACGCCGGCAACCGCTCATCACGTCATCGTCGGAGAAACTCTAAGCGGAATCCGGCGCTCCATTGGAACCGCTCAGAAGGGAAAGGCGCCACTGCTCTCAGCCGATATTCGGAAGCTGATTGCGGCTTGTCCGGAAAGCCTTCTCGGGACCCGGGACCGCGCATTACTGCTGGTGGGGTTCGCGGGCGCATTTCGCCGTTCGGAGCTNNGGATCGGTCTTCCGCGCTGTAGGTCGGCAGGGACAGGTTTCAAAACTCGGACTCAACAAAGATCCCATCGGAGTCATCTTGAAACGCGCCGCGGCCCGCGCCGGATTAAAGACAGATACATTGGGCGGTCATAGCTTGCGGGCAGGGCATGTGACACAGGCGGCGATGAATGGCGTCAGCGAATTCGTTATCATGAAGCAGACAGGACACCGGTCAATATCGACACTTCGACGCTACATCCGGCTTGGTGAGATGTTCAGCCAGAATGCAGCTTCCGGACTCGGCATCTAGCGCGATGGACGGGAGTGCCAGGGTTGAATCCCGGAGGAACCACCGAAACCGGAGTGATATCGAGCGGAACAGCCTTTGCAGCCAGAATCCCGCGACGTGACTATTCGCCGGCTGGCTAGTCCTTGGGTGCACAACTTCAAACGTCATTACGAACGAAAAGCTGATGCATTGCCACGCGGTTCGATCAACCCGCCGGATACTGGATCCTTATTGTGACTCGACGCACTGACATCATCAGGAGAAACAGCTAACATCCTTCGAAACACGGGAGTACAGCGTTGCCCACAACTGACGAATTGAAACTGATCAAATTCCTCGGTCTCTCTGAGAGAACGGACATCTGGGTCGAAATCGTAGATTCGCTCTACTATGAGGTAGCCAATGCCAGGACAAGTAAGAAAGTTCAAATACCGTGCAGTGGTCTTGCCTTCAGGCGGAACTTCTCCCCGAAGGTTCGCACATTAGGCAATGAAAGCAGAGCTATCTTCTTTTATCCAAACGCTGGATTCAGCGAAAACGTGAGACGCACTTTTGCCAGGAATCTTCAGATAATCCTTCTTGAGGTAGACGTCCTATCGAGAATCATTGATGAACAGAAGTTGGTGGCACGCAAAACTGAAAAAGAAAAGAGACTGCGCGCAAGAATCGAATTCGGTGGTGAGTTTGACGATTCCAATGAACGTTCAGACTGAAATCCAGGGGTGCGACAGATTTCGGGCTCTTCACTCTCGCAACGGAACATCCTTCGCAGTGCAACATCAGAGCTTCCAGTTTCAAACACGCGGTCCGCGGTTGTGGCTGCGCTCGATGTCACGGCGGATGTTCAGTGATCAGCGTTAGAACCACGCGCATCCACATCTCGGCAAGAGCGAACCCTCGCCGGCACCGAAGGGGCAAGGAAGCGCCTGAGAAACAGGATT
>PMWR01000161.1 GCA_003166055.1 Acidobacteriaceae bacterium | reverse complement strand
GCGAGCAAGCATGACTACAAGAGCTTTGTGGATCGTGAATTGAAGTATCGGCGATGGATGCATTATCCGCCGTTTGGGGTGCTGGCGAATGTGCTGATCCAATCGCCGAAGCTGGAAGAGGCGGTGGCGTGGTCGGGGGAACTGGGGAAGTGGTTTCAGAAGGCTGCGCCGGAGGGNNTGAAGGCGGGGTCGCGGAAGGCGTTGAATGCGGCGCTCAAGGGGATGCTGGCGCATGGGGAAGCGGCGGGCGTGCCGAGACGAGGCTTAGTTGTCGATGTGGATGCTTTGCGTTTAATGTGAGGAGCGGTTGTGGTTCGAGGTGCGATTACAACTAGGAGAGTCGATATGCGCATGCACAGTCCGACCCATCCAGGCAAAGTGCTCCGGGAGTTTCTGGGCGACGTGGGTGTAACAACTGCCGCAAAGCATTTGAAGGTTTCCCGCGCAAGGCTATCCCGCATTCTCAATGGCAACGCCGGAATCTCGGCCGATATGTCACTGCGTCTTTCCGCCGCGTTCGGGACGCACGCTGGAATCTGGTATGAGTTGCAGACGGACTACGATATTTGGCGGGCATCGCGAAAGAAACAGCCGAAGATCGAGCCGTTCAATCGGACGGCGTAGGAAGGAAGTTAGACGGGCTGCGGTAACCTCCGCTGCGCAAAGTATGCGAGGGATGGGACTCCCAAGCGCGACGGTATCTTTCCGCAATTTCAATATCAAAGATTGACAAACCCTGTCATTCGGTCCAGCATCAATGTCAGGAGGTTTTGCCCATGAATGTTTCGTTGACCCCCGAACTGGACAAATTCGTTGTTGGCAAGGTGGAATCCGGCCGCTACAACTCCGCCAGCGAAGTCGTCCGTGAGGCCTTGCGGCTCCTCGAAGAGCACGACCGGGCGCGGAGCGCGCAAATCGCCGACTTCAATCACGAACTGGGGACAAGGTTGGCATCGCTTGACCGGGGAGAGCGCGTCGAGCCAGGCGCGGTGCGGGAACGTCTTGAGCGGAAGTCCAGGGAGCGGAGAAAGCGCAGCGCATGATGGAGTACGTTCTCAGCACCGGGGCCGAGTTTGACCTGGACGAGATTTTGGAATACATCGCTCACGACAACATCGACGCCGCCGACCGATGGGTCGGCAAGCTCTTTGACGCATTCGCCGCACTTGCTCGAACTCCTGGTATGGGACACAAAAGGGAGGACCTTACTGAATATCCAGTGCTCTTCTGGCCGGTAGGCGCGTACCTGATTATCTATCGCGTCCAAATCGACTTCATCGAAATTGTTGCCGTAACCCAAGGGGCGCGGAGTATTCCCTCGTTCTTGCGCCAACGCGCCCAGTAGCCGGGTGCCCAGGGTCTTGCCTTTGAAACCCGGGAGTTCCGCAATCTCTTCTCAAGGCTTGAGAGTCCTTCTCGACATGGACGGCGGCAGATAGTTCTCGCCGGTCACGACCTTTCGGCCGGTTTTGCTTTCCAGCTCGACTCGGGCGCGATGGGCAATCCCGCCGCCTGTCTTTGCGGCCTTTTTGTTGGCGGGCAGGCCAACCGCCGTTTCCGTCTCCGCGATCTGACGCGTGGAAAGCTCGGCCAGCGCCGTGAAGATGAGTTCCGCCTCTGTCATGTGATCGCGAAGATTCTGGCTTTCAAGCCCTTTCATATCCTTATGCTCTTTCACCGAGACGCCGGACCATTCTTCGTGAATCAGATTGGTGAGAATGGCGAATTCCTGTCCCTTCGTCACTTCGTGGGCGGCCCAGTAGTCGGTCAGCTTGTTGCGCGTCTCCTGCCCGGTCATGCGTTGGGTGATCCACTTTTCGCTGCGGCCGAGCTTGCGCCAATTCCCCCTGGTACGCTCCAGCCCAAGGGCCGGATCGGCAATCTCCTGGAGGCGCTCATAGCCCACCTTGGCAAGCCAGAGCTTGATGGGCTCCGCTTTGGGGCTGGGAACGGATTGAACCAGCCGGAGCAGCGTCTCCGCGTTGGCTACATCGGTGAGTCGCTGTTTTCCGTCTTCCGCGGTCAATTTCAACTGGTGACAGTTTGTCACCAGTTGGCTGCCCTCAGCACGCAGGCGCTGTTTGAGCTTGTTCCAGTATTTCCGGGCGACGGTCGCATCCGTTTGTTGCGTGAGGACGCGGATGATATCGACAACCGAGAACCACCATGCCTCTGTTGCTTCGTCATAGACGCGGCGTATCGGGTGATTCTCGAAGAGAGCGGAATGGGCGGAAATGGACTTGGTCATTAATCGTTCTCGATCTGAAGTCGCTTGACGTCGCGCTGAAATTGGCTTGAATAACTTGGGGAGCGCACTAGTGTGGGCCTCCGCAAACAGAGTCATTCTTCAAACGGCTCCAAGTTCACATCGAATTGCCTGAAACCTTCCCTCAGTGGCTAAGGCCCCGCTCAATCCAAGCCGCTTGCGGCACAACTGAAGAGGTTGCGGAAAAACTCGGGATTTTTAGATGAAATTGGCGAAAGACATCCCTCGGGGGCTGACGCCCACGTTGATTCTATTGCCCTTGCGGCGCGACTGAAGTCGTGCCCTTTCAAAGCAAGGGATTTTTCCGCAGTCTGTACAGACCGCGACCGGCATCGACTCACGCGCTGGAAGCAATGTCAGTGGCGCCGCGCGCTTTCATTTGGCTGCGGGTGTGCCTGAATCCAGGGAATGGAGTTCTTTGCCCGGCTTGAAGCGGACGGCTTTGCCGGGGGTTATGCTGACTTCAGTACCGGTACGGGGATTGCGGCCAATGCCGGTTTTACGGGCGCGGACGCTGAAAACGCCGAATCCGCGCAGTTCGATGCGCTCACCCGCTGCGAGAGCCTGTTTGAGGCCCTCAAAGACCGTATCCACCGCAGCTTCCGCTTTGGTCCGCGGCAGTCCCGTGCGCTCGATTACTTGATGGACGATGTCCTGCTTAATCAATGGGGTAACCTCGCTGGCCCGACTTGATTGACTGTACTACGATCCGCGGGATTGATGCTACAAGGATTTGCGGGGAATGTGGAACAGCGGGCATTCCCGACACGATTTGCCTGAGGAAAACCCGTCCTGCGACGCCGTTGGCGGCTGCGGTTGGCTGTTTGAGAGAGGGAATCGAGCGATCCGCATTGTCAATTGCGGGCGGGTTTCGTAAAATAGATAGTTCACGCTTGAGGCGAACTCAGGTAAGTTATACGGATTAGCACAGAATCCGGTTTGGGAGCAGAATGTCCATTCAGAGTGACCGTTGGATCAGGGAACAGGCCACCAAGCACCGCATGATAGAACCATTCAGCGAGAAGCAGGTGCGCGAGGGGGTTATTTCCTATGGGCTTTCATCGTATGGCTACGATCTGAGAGTATCCGACGAGTTCAAGATATTTACCAATGTGAATAGCGCAATCATCGATCCCAAGGCCTTTGACGAGCGGTCGTTCGTCTCGGTGCAGGCTCCGTCGGTGATCGTTCCGCCCAATTCTTTTGCATTAGCACGATCCATCGAATACTTTCGTATCCCCAGGGATGTACTGACGATCTGCGTTGGGAAGTCAACCTATGCGCGTTGCGGAATCACAAGTGAACGTGACGCCATTCGAGCCGGAGTGGGAGGGATTCGTAACGCTTGAAATCTCAAACACGACGCCGCTACCGGCCAAGGTATACGCCAACGAAGGGCTGTGCCAAATACTGTTCTTCCGTTCCGACGGGGCCTGCGAGATCAGTTATGCCGATCGCAAGGGCAAATATCAGAACCAGCAGGGAATTGTGTTGCCCAAGCTGTAACGGAATGGGACGCACAATTCGGGTTGGACCGATCGGAGGGCGGATGAACGCGTGTGCCGCGACCAGGAGTCATGGGGGCTCCCTGCGCCGTTCACGGCAAGCTCTCCAGTCGACCAACGTGGGGTTTCGATGTGGGTTCAATTCGTATTCCTTTGCCGATTCATATCGGCCTGATCTCGGATGAGCCGATCCGCCTGGCCGGACTTGGCAGCATCTTCGAGCAACCGGCGCGGGAGAATCATGCCCAGCTTGTTCCGATTATGGGAACCATGAACGAATTGCTGGCCAGGTCCGACATCGATTACCTTGTCGTGGATCTGAGTTCTTCGACGAGCGACATGGAGACGCTGGAAACAATTCGCCGCGCGCGTCCCGCCGTTCGCCTGATCGTCATTGGCCCGCAGGGTAACGAAGATCTGATTCACGATGCGATTATTGCCGGCGCGCGGGCCTACCTGGACCACACGGCCGGCCCGGAAGTGGTGCGATCGGCAATCGAAGTGGTGATGGGGGGCTCGATCTGGGCGCCGCGCCGCGTGCTCTCGAAGCTCATTGACCGACTGCTCAAGGTTCCCGATTCCAGCCTCACCAACGGTAACCCACACCTGACGGACCGCGAGCGCGAGGTGCTGGATTTGATTCTGATGGCGCAATCGAATCGCGAGATTGCTCGCCAGTTGGGAATCGAAGAGCGCACTGTGAAGGCACACGTGGGCCGCCTGATGCGCAAGACCGGCTCCGACAATCGGATCGAGCTCACGATGCGCACCCTGAATGCGGCAAGGGGGGGTGGTGGAGCAGCAGCGGACCGACGCCAGCGAGACAGAAGAGTGAGCGATCGCCGAAAGGCTCTCGAAGCTTCGGGCTCATTAACCGATAAGTAAACAAGGGTGGTTACTTTAATCTATGCTCCTTATGTACTCTTGCCTGAGCAAACGTTTTATTTGACACTTGTTAACAGAAACAACGCAGATCTGGGGAAAGGAGTTCCCAGGAAGCATGTTTTTCATGAATCCCGGGAACTCCTATTTTTTTAGATTTTGGTCTTAGATGAACTGTTCCGCGGCCCACCGCTTCGGTTTCCAGAGAAAAACTTGTTCATAATACTTTCGAAACAGTAGAGCTGAGCTTTATTGTCCAGACACATTTGAATCACTCCTTCAGAATCCTTTTCAGAGACAACGCAAATCTGGGGAAGGAGTTCCCGTGATGCGTCTATTCGATGGATCAAGGGAACTCCTCTTTTTTCTGAATTTGTGTTGGGATCGCCTGATCCGCAGTCTCCCGTTTCAGCCCTCCCCCAATCCAACAATTCAGCCTTGCCCACGTCCAACACGAGCAAGATTGGCGAACGGGGTTCCGGTTTGCAGGGAAAGGTCTGGATTCGGCTGAACCAAGGGCGGAGTGGGGCTAAAGCCCCATCTCTCTCTTTTAAAAACAGCTTGCGGCCCGACTGAAGTCAGGCCCTGATACAGAGCCTCGAGGGAATTACGCTGGAATTGGTTTTTCAGCAGCCCGTGAAGTCATGCCCGATACAAAGCCCTGAGACGATTGCGACCGGATGAGTTCTCGGCGACGGTGTTCGATGTGCGGCCCAGTGGCGGAATGCGGCGCATGTGCCAGGGCCCGGGCTTCGGATTNNTTTGCGCCGCGGAATGGAAAGGATGAAGGAGATGAAGAAGACGATTGCTTTCAACTGCCTCTTGCGTTCAATCTGCCTGATGCTCGCCGTTTTCATGATGACCGGGTCTGCTTTTGCGGCCTCGACACGCGACGATCTGCAGGCCCGCATCGACGCGGCCAAGGTGGTTTTGGACCGGATCATGGGCGCACAGGACAACAGCATTCCGTTGGACATTCTGAGGCAGGCCACGTGCGTAGGGGTGGTTCCGGGTCTGATCAAGGGAGCGTTTGTGTGGGGCGCGCAGTACGGCCAGGGCGTGGTCACCTGCCGCACGGGACACGGCTGGAGCGCTCCGGTGTTTATCCGCATGGCGGGCGGGTCGTTTGGCTTCCAGATCGGGGGCCAGTCGACGGACCTGGTGCTGGTTGCGGTGAATGACCGCGGGTTTCAGGATCTGCTCAGGAGCAAGTTCAAGATTGGCGGCGACGCGGCCGCCACGGCCGGCCCGGTGGGACGCAACACGCAAGCCGCCACGGACTGGAAGATGAGCGCGGAGTTGCTGACGTATTCGCGCAGCAAGGGGCTGTTTGCGGGGATCGACCTGGATGGAACCAGCGTGAGCCAGAACAAGGAAGACACGGAGATTTATTTCGGCGCGCCGCACCCGTTCGAGTCGGTGCTGAAGGGGAACGTGGCTGTGCCTGCGGGGGCGATTCCGTTCGTGAAGACGGTGGCGCATTATTTTGTCGAGGCGAAGAACCGGCAGTAGCCACCTGCGGTGGGGCCAAAAGCTCGCTATTCGCTCGCACTGGCTTCTGTACTTCCCACCCTTGCGCGAGAAAAAAGCGCAAGGACGTCAAGAGCCCGGATTTCATCCATCTAAACAGGCGCCCCTCGCAAGGGGGGACTCTCATACGCGTGTGGCCATTTGGGGCGACTTGCCTGCTTGGCAGCCGACAGGACGCCCGGCAGTCTAAACTGATCTTTGTCTTTCACCATGCGGGAAAATCTCGAATACTGGCTGGTTGTGGCCGTGGCGCGCACACTGGGGCGCATGCCGCGCGCGATGGCGCGCCTGTTGGCCGACGTGATTGCCTTCGCGGTCTGCTGGGGATTTGGGCGGCTGCGCGGGGTGGGCGTGCGCAATCTCAAAATGGCGCTGCCGGAGGTTTCAGACAAAGAGCGGGCGCGGATTCTGAGGCGGGTGTACATCCATCTTGGCTGGCAACTGGTGGAATTCTGCCGGATGACGCGGTACACGACGGAGAATACGCGGGAATGGATTCGGACCGAGGGGCTGGCCCACTACCAGGCGGCGCAGGCGCGGGGGAAAGGCGTGCTGGTGGTGACGGGGCACCTGGGCGCGTGGGAGCTGTCGAGCTTTTACCACTCGCTGATGGGNNGGCTCGATAACCGGCGGCTGGATGAGTATGTGAACGGCATACGGTGCCTGCATGGGAACCAGGTGCTGCACAAGGATGACTTTGGGCGCGGGCTGCTGACGGCGATGCATGCGGGGCGGACGGTTGGGATTTTGATGGATACGAATATGACGCCGCCGCAAGGAGCGTTTGTGAAGTTCTTTGGCATGGATGCCTGCACGGCTACGGGGCTGGCGCACGTGGCGCGGAAGACGGGCGCGGCGGTGTTGCCGGGGTTCATGGTGTGGGAGCCGGCGGAGCGGAAATACGTGTTGCATTTTGGGGTGGAGATTGAGATTCCGCATACGGGCGACGCGCAGGCGGATATATTGGCGGGGACGCAGTTGTGTACGGCGGCGATTGAGGGATGGATTCGGCGCTATCCTGACCAGTGGCTTTGGATTCACCGGCGATGGAAGACGCGGCCGGCGGGGGAGCCTGGACTCTACTGACAGGGATCAGGGATTCGGGAACAGAGAACAGTGGGCAGTGGGTGCTCGATTGGAGTTGATGGATGATCAACCCGGGCTTCTACAAAGATCCAGCAGGAACCCTGACGATGGGGTTTGTCGCGCTGGTCTGGGGAATGGTGGTGCTTCTGTTCCACGAACGCCTGTTCTTTCCCAAGAAAAGCAAATCCGAACACGTGCGGAAGTGGGAGAAGCTGTTCTTTCAAGCATCCGCTGTGACGTTTATTTTTGCAGGAGTCTATCTGGCTTGTGTAGGCGCCTGCGCTTTACTGACGCACACCGGCCTGCACAGGTAGCACACAGGACACGACTCCATGCATTGGGACGCGTTACTCTGCGAAGGGAGAAGACGCATGACGCTGGGCGAATTGATGGAGAAGCTGGGCGGGAAACTGGTGCAGGGCGATCCGGCGACTGAGCTGACTGGCGTGAACTCCGTTGAGTTGGCGCGGGCCACGGAGTTGGTGTTTGCCGAAGATTCGGGGGCGGCGGCGAAGGCACTGGCTTGTCATGCTGGAGTGGTGGTTCTGAAGAGCGGGACTTTGGATTTGTGCCTTCCCACCCATGGCAGCGAT
>PMWR01000129.1 GCA_003166055.1 Acidobacteriaceae bacterium | reverse complement strand
AACGGCTGGTAGCTGGCCGTCACCGTTTGCGCAGAGGCGAGCGCGCCCCATCCCAGCAACAGCGCCCCAACCATCAGCGCGTATGAGCGCCGCATCCCGCGCACAACCCCCGAATTGTCGATACGTTTCACCATCGCTTGCTCCCTGCTCTCCAGTAGTTCTGTTTGGCTGAGGGTTTTAGGAGAAAGTGAGGGTGACGGTTACAGTGATGACCTGGCCCGGCGTCACACCCATGGGCGCGTTCGGCACCGTTGTCGACGTAAAGGGAAAGAACATCGCCCCTTCGGGGCCCGTGTTCGCACCTGCCTTGCATGCGCTCGGCGAGATGTCTGCGATTCGATCGTCGTAGGATCCGGTCAATTGATCGTTGCTAAGGTAATTAAGGTAAATTGCACTGCTTACGGGCACGCATGCCGGCAGTAGAGTTTGCACGACCGAAATGGACGTGAGTCCGCTTGGCACGGTGAAGTTGCCGGTGAGAACCCAGTTCACCGTCGGGCTGAAGGTAATCACAGCTCGCAGTCCGGTCTGCGGAGCAAAGATGGGTGCAAATTGGCCTGTGCCGGTCGACGAATACAGGCTCTGAGGGGTGGTAAGGACCGGGCATGCGGTAGGGTTGAAAAGCTGAAAATTGCAATATTGTGTTGCATCGGCCCCGGACGCAACATAGGTAGGTGGAACGAAAGCGATGGCCGGATCTGAAAGGGTGATATTGCCCGAAAGGAGGGCTCCAAGAAGTTGGTCTCCTGAAAGCGTTATCCCAACTGTCACAAGAGAATTATGAAAGTCGAGGTGCCGGACCAGCGTTCCATCCGGATTCTTGACATCCATGATCCAGTGCCCGTGAACTTTGATGCCCTCACCGCCCGGCTTACTGGGCTTGGCACTCTCTTCCTCTACCTCTCCGGCTGTGGCCCTGGGCTTGGCTTCCGCCTGCGCTGCTCCAGGCAGGAGAGCACTGAACGGGACGGACATAAAGGCGCTCGACGCTGGTGTTAGCGCGGACTTCGTAGCAGTCTGCTGCGCGAATCCTTTCTGGCTCCCGGCAAACATCAGAACGAGGCCACATACCCCGATCACCGACTCCAACCAATACGACTTGCGCTGCTTCCGATGCTGTTCCATGATTGACCTCTCCCTGATTGAGTTCATGCTGAATATTGGTGACTCCCTCGACTGCGTCCTGCGTCGCTTGAATCCGTTGCGTCACCCATCCGGGGGCCTCGGCAGCCGCAAATCTGAATCCGGCGCTGGCCCTTCGCCCTCGACCGGCCAGATGCTTTCACTGGGTACCAGGCGCGTCACCGAGTGCCGCTCGACCGTAATCTCGATCCGTCGCATGGGCCCCGTCGCCGCCGGCAACACCTCGCCGCTGGTCTCCAGAACTGCCCTCTTACGCCGCAATAGCCACATGGATCGTCTTCGCCTCGTTGCGATGTCATGCACTACACCACACGCAGGGCGAAAACCAATTTCAAGAGATTTGAAGAAAATCTTGAAAGTTATTTCCTCTCTGAATCAACTACTTAGCCGGAACATATCAAAGACACAACTCGGGTTCTGCCCCATTGCAACAGGCAGATACGTGCGAGAGGTTGTCTTCCATCGGGCTACCTGGAGGAGTTTTTGGTGGTGATGTGCACAGTGCCGGCGCAGATCTCGCACATGGCGGCGAGGCTTGCCGGTCAGCGGAGCTGGGCGAGTTCTGCCTTGGCGGCCTTGAGCACCGGAACATCCGGATCGGCGTCTTTCCAATCGTTGAGGAAGCTCTGGTAGGCCGCGCGGCTGGCCGCAACATCCCCGGCTGCCGCCTCAGCCCGTGCCAGTCTAAGTCGCGCTGTGGGATACAGCACACCGAATCCGTTACCCGGGTTGGCCACGATGCTTTGGTAATCCGCTGCGGCCTTGCCGGGCTGGCCCATCTTCATATAAATCGTGGCACGTACCGTCCGTGTCACGAAGCCCGCCATCTCGTACGGACGCGAAGGCTCAAGGTCCGCCAGAGCCTGCGCGAATTTGCCTTCCTGCATGGCCACCACCGCGCGCATGCGTGGCATCACGATCGAAGCCTGGTCCGTTGGCGCATGCTGGTCGTGTTCGTGCGCGGCGAGGTAGCGCTTCGCATACATGACATCGCCGGACATCGCGAACTCCAAGGCTGCATCATCACTGTCCAGATAACCCTTGGAGATGCGTGCGAGATAGGCGTGCGCGTCTGACGGATAACCGTACAGACGAGCGATCATCGCCAGTTCTACGAGCACGCCGTCTACGATCTCGCCTTTGCCCAGCTTGCGGTCCTCGTCGATTTCAAGCTCCAGAAGCCGCTTGGCTTCCGCGTATTTACCATCCATCGATCGTGCCTGGCCGAGATAATAGTTGCGTAACTGCCACTGCTTGGCCTCGAACTCGTTCACAATACGATCGAAGGTCGCCTGATCATGCTCATAGAACGCTATCTCAAAGGTGGTGTTGCTTCCAACCGGGTTCGGCCCTTGCGGGGAGGACTTAGCCTCAAGAGCCTTCGCCTCCGCGAAGCGGCTCGCATTCTTATAAGCACGCGCCGTCACGGAGTAGGCCTTGGGGTTTATCTGGATGGCTCGCTCGCCGGCTACGATGGCCTCTGGAAAATTCCCGAGCTGATTGTCGAAGTTGGCGATGTTCACCCACGGGCGATAGTCATGCGGATACATCCCCGCCCACGCCCGGAACGCATTCAGGCCGGCCACCGCATCTCCCAATCCGTAGGCGTAGTACCGCGCTTCAATCCCCAGCCGGTCGCTCTCGCCAACGCGATCGCGCAGATCGAAGGCCTTTTTGAAATTGGCCGAGGCTAGGTGGCCCTCCTGGAGTTCGTAGTATTTTCCGGCCATCGCCTCATACGCCAAGGCAAATTGAGGATCGAGTTCGACAGCTTTTTGATACAGCGGCAGCAAGACCATCTCCGTCGCTCCCTGCGTATTCATGTATTGCGCCGTCGAGTAGGCCCGCAATGCCTCCAGCGAACTTGTCGCAGCCTGGGCGAGCGGAACGTCGTTGCGCTGAATCGATTGGGCCGACTCGCCCAGTTTCGAGCGCATTGTGTCGGCCAGGGCGTCCACCGTGGGCAGGACCTTCGACTTGTCTGCCGCTTCCAGCTTGTCGGAAGCCACGCGCTTGCCCGTGACGCAGTTTGTTGCGTCCATTGTCAAAAGATATTGGGGACCTACGCTTGCAATGCCTCCAGTCAGCACGACCTGCCGGTTGTCTCGTTCACAGACTTCACGGGCAATCGCCGGGCTCAACGGGGTATCCGGCTTCAGACCCATTAGGCCGAGGGTGCTGACCGCATCCTGGTCGCTGGAGACACCTACAAGCGGCGACTGCCCCAGTTCAATCTCCATGGCGCGCTTCAGGCTGCGGTCAAATGTGGCATCGCCTGTGGTGTTCGTGAAGTCCGCAACGACAGCTCCCACGAATTGGTCAGGCGGCACAGGGTGTGGCCGAAATCGTACGGCGGCCACGGTGACGAGGATCAGGGCCACGACCGCTGCGACATAGGGCCAAGCGCGGCGCGGCCTGGCGGCTAACGGTGGCAACACCGGCTCGTCGATCACCATTCGCGTGCGCTCGCTCGCTTCGTAAATGACATGATGCGAAGCTGTGCCGGCGGTCTCTGCCTGGGTCGCGCGATGCTTCACCGCACCGCTGAACTGGTACCCTACGCCTTGGATCGTCACAATATAGTCCGCGTTGTCGCCGAGTGCCTTGCGGAGTATAGAGATGTGTTGCGCAAGCGTACTTTCTTCGACAAACGAATCGATCCATACTGCCTTCAGCAGAACTGCTTTGGGAACTGCTTCTCCAGCGTGCGATACCAGATAGGCCAGTACCTCATACGCCTTCGAGCCAAGCGGAACTCTCTCACCCCGGCGCGCAAGCACGCGGAGATCGAGGTTCAGTTGAAAAGCGCCGAAGAAATAAGAACCTTGATTGGCCAGAGCCATTGGTGGGACCTCATGAATTAGATCGCAGTATCCATCTTCTATCTGTGCCTCGCAAAGAGTTCCGTACGGTTGATTATCCCTCATTGGCTCGCGACTGAAGCTGCCTCTCAAGTGTGCTCAGTGGGCCCGTTGAGTCGGCTTGTGTTTACCAATCATGATGTCAACTGATGATAACAGGCCAATGCACGTTCCCAGCGCCGAGGAATCATGGAAACGTTCGCTGGCGATTTTGCACTCACCGACACTGAGAATTACTTGCGGGCGGGAGGAACAGCGGCAACCTCGGATTTGTTCAGCGGAATAGCCAGACATGAATCGTATGCCCCTCCCGTAAAAATAGTGTGCAATCCACGGTTGACGAGTTCGCGATGGCCGAATGCCGGGTATCTCGCTGCGTCGCGCCCCTGAATCGTTAACTGCAGAGCGGCTCCAGCTTCGAAAAATGTAGCAGACGGCCAGATCTCAATTTCTACTGGCACAACGTCAGCGGGACGCAGTTTTTGAATATGTGCATGGCTATGCCACGGACGCAGAGGCGTGCTGCGGGTGGTGTCTAGCTCCCTGTGTGAAGTCCGGAGCCATCCCTTTGCCAGCCCATCGCGCTCGTATCCGTTAAATCCGGAGAAGTAGACCTCTCGCCCAGAGGAATCAAGTTTTCGCAGCACGACGAACAGGTCCAGATCATCGCCTTCTGAGGTGCTGACCCAGAGCTTCAACCTCATGCCGCCAACCAGTTCAACGGCTTGCTCAAATCGAACAGAGAATGCAGCTCTGCTATTGCGCTTTTGAGGCTGATACTGCACCTTTCCTTCGGAAGCGGCAGGTTCGCTTTGCAGGGTGCCGGTATTCGCGCAGAGGTACAGCGGGGTTGATTGCACCGACGGAAGTGGCCAAGTCTGCTCGCTGCGAACCTCCTGTCTGTAATAGCCTTTCCGGACTTCCAGGCGTATCTTCTGTTCTCGGTCGAATCCGTTGTCGAGGTCCCGTAGGAAATGGTCCAGAAATCGCTTCTGCCAATTGAGGGCCTCCTCGCCATAAAATGTCTCCCACTTCTTTCGCCCATGAGTGAACAACCACTTTTGCCTGGAAGATAGCTGTGTGATTGGGAAAACGCACCAACTTGGCGGGCCGATCCACTTCTCTTTCAAAACCGTCCACTCTATTAGGGCGGAGGGGCTGGCTCGGTCATCCAGATCGCGCAACTCCAGGGATGGCGGCCATGGTCCGCGACGACGCCATCGAAGGCATTGCCATCGATGCGGTGATTGCGTATGAGCAGGCGCGGGGGTGTGAGGTCGAAAGCGTGGAGAGCGACAATCGCGGATTTGATCTGATTTCACGACGGCCACATCCTGAAGACCCCAAAACGGCCATCGACGTTCGCTTCATCGAGGTCAAGGGCCGCTCCGCCGTCGGCGAGGTTGCTTTGTCCGGTAATGAATACCGAACCGCTCAGCGACTTAAGAAGGACTACTGGCTCTACGTCGTCTTCAACTGCGGAGGTAAGCCAGAGATTAGCGTGGTCCGAGACCCAGCACAGCTCGACTGGCAACCCATTGTGAAGATCGAGCACTACTTGGTTAAACCGCAGGCCATTCTCGATGGGGCAGAGGGCTCGAGGACAATGGAAGGTAGATGACCCAAAAGTATCCAAAGCGCCTCATTGAAGTCGATCTTCCCATCAAGCGCATCTCGGCCCATGCCCGGCGTGAGAAGTCTATTCGCCACGGACACATTTCGACTCTACATATATGGTGGGCGCGCCGGCCGCTGGCTGCCTGCCGCGCGGTCATCTGCGCGTCGCTTTGGCCGGACCCCGCCGATCCGCTCTGTCCGCAGGATTTCCGTGACAAGGCTTCGGAGATCATCTCCAATTTCGCGCTGGCTGCCGTGAACCAGAAGGAACTCGGCGAAAGCTGCGATCACGAGACCTGGATCAAGTGGCAGGCGCTGGCGAAAAGAGGCGGACTGGACAGCCGGAAGGAAGCGCATTGGAACATCCTGCGTTTTGCCCTGCTCGACTTCATTGCCGACTTTGCCAACTGGGACAACTCGACTGTTCAAGAGTATCTCGATGCGAGCCGTGCGTTGACTCAGGCGGCGCACGAGGCGCTCGGCGGTGAGCCCGGAACGCGACCGCTGGTCGTGGACCCGTTCGCCGGCGGTGGTTCGATTCCGCTGGAAGCCTTGCGCGTTGGTGCCGACGCATTTGCCAGCGACCTGAATCCGATTCCGGTACTGCTCAACAAGGTTGTCCTCGA
>PMWR01000185.1 GCA_003166055.1 Acidobacteriaceae bacterium | reverse complement strand
AGCGAGAAGGACGCGCTGCTGCACGTTCCCGGCGCCGGCCAGACCCAGTATGAAGAGATGGGCATGGCCAAGAAGGCCGACCGCTTCAAGGGTGGCCCGGAAAGCCTGGGCACTGGCCCCATGTCCGCGCAGAACCAGTCGAAGGAGTTCGACCGGATCGAATTGCAGGCCAAGATTTTTGCTCCGCCGCCGATCAAGTTCAGCGACCTGGACAACTTCATCTCAGAGCACAAGCTGATGACCGGGCCGATCTTTCCGTTCGATGTCCGCACAGACTTCGTGAAGGTGACCGACAGCACGGTCATGGTTCCCGTGACGGTGCAACTGAAGAATCGGGATATCACGTTTGTGACCAAGGATGGGGTATCCAAGGGATTCGTGAACATTCTGATCAAGGTGACGACGCTGACCCACAGAACCGTGCAGAGCGATGAAAGCACGGTGGAAGTGGAGCAGCCGGCGGAGTTGCTGGAGAAGACGCTGGACAAGAAGTCGGTCTACTGGAAGGCGATACCGCTGCCTCCCGGCCTCTACCGGCTGGATATTGCGATCAAGGACGTGAACAACCCGGATCACATTGGGATCTATGGCAAGGGGTTCGAGGTGCCGGCGTTCCACGAAGAGAAGCTGGCCACCTCGTCGCTGATTCTGGCCGACGAGATGAACGCGGTGTCATCGCATGACATCGGGTCAGGAAGCTGCGTGATCGGCAATACGCACATCTGCCCGCGGGTGAGCACGAACGCGGCTACGCCGGTAAGCTTCAAGCGCAGCCAGCAGCTGAATTTCTGGATGCAGGTCTACAATCTCGGCATCGACGACGCCACAAAGAGCAACCATGCGACGGTGACCTACCAGATCATCGACACGGCCAGCAACACGGTGGTGTTTGAAAAGGAAGTGGCCTCAAAGGACCTGGGCGCGCACAGCGACCAGTTGACTGTGGAGAAAACTCTTCCCATGGCCGGCCTGCAGCCCGGAAAGTACAAGGTGACGATCAAAGTGAACGACACAATCTCAAAACAAGAGATTGCGCAATCGGCCCCTTTTGTCGTGGAATAGGAAGTATCCCGCACAGCAGGTTGACCGGACCCAAGATTCGGAAGCCGTTGCGGGGCCATTTCGGAAGAGTCTTGCCAGAGACGCCAGGTTACCGATGGTGCATATGCGCAGGGTGAATCTCGTCGTTTTTGCAGCGCTCGTTGCCATGGGGAGCGCTACGGCTATCTGCGCCCCGGCGCGTGAAAATGCCGGACCGTCCATTTCCGGGGTGGTGCGGGACTCCGGCGGCGTTGCGCAGATTGGCGCGGTGGTTCAACTGCTGCGGCCCGACCTGACGGTGCTGGCGGTTGTATACACCGATAGTGAGGGATGGTTTACGATTCCCTCGGTGCTGCCCGGCAAGTATGCAATCAAGGCGATGGGCACTTCCTTCCTTCCTTCGCTGCGCGAGAATGTGCGCGTCCGTACAACTACCGTAGTCAATCTGACCCTGAATACCCTCTATGAGGCGATGCAGTGGCTTCCCTCGCAACCGCGCGGAGCCGATGCGCAGCCGGATGACTGGAAATGGACGCTGCGCTCGGCGGCCAACCGTCCGTTGTTGCGATGGCTGGAGGATGGTCCGCTGGTAGTGGTCTCCGACGGCACGGGAAAGACGCCGAAGCTGAAAGCGCGCCTGATGGCTACGGGACAGGCGGGAACGTTTGGGGAGAGCGGCGAACGCATCTCCTCCGCAGTGGAAGAGACGCCGTCGAACAGCCGCGAACTGCTGGCGCGGGTGGATTTTTCGCCGGAAACCGACGGGGGCATGGAATCGATGCTGGGCTTCCGCCAGGATTTGGGATTTGCCGGTTCTGTGCAGTCGGTGGCTGCCGTGGCGATTCACCCAGAGGTGGAAGCGGGCGACGCGGATGGGGTGGATGAAGCGGCGATGCGCAGTTGGGAGGTCCTCAACCTGGGGGATGAATTTGAGGGTGAGGTGGGGTCAACCCAGGTGCTGGCGCGCTCCTTTGGAGCTTCGGGTAGCACTATAGCCAAAATGCTGCCGATGGTTTCAGCGGGCTATCGCGAGGGCAACTCGACCATTCGCTACCGGCTGGCGACGGCATTGCCCTCCAGGCAGGATGGCGACGAAACGGAGGCCCGGGCATGGTTGCCCGAGCTTTCCATGCGCAATGGGCGACTGGCTATCGAACGCGGGCTGCATCAGGAGATTGGCTGGGAGCGGCGCACCGATACGTCGGGAATGTCCGTGGTGTTGTTTGCCGATCGTCTAGACAACCCGGTGCTTGAGGCAATGAGCCGGTCTGCCAGCGGCGGCTCGGACGCGGCGGGCTTACCGGCGGTTTTGTTTGACCCTGCGAGCGGGCTGATGCGCGCGGCCGGGCCGGATTTTTCGACAGCAGGGGTGCTGGCTACCGTTGAGAGGCGATTGCCCGGCGGCGACTTGATCCGGGTGAGCTATGCCAACGGCGATGCGCTGGCGATGGCGTCGTCTTCATCGCAGAGAGCGGCGGCGCCGCCGAATCTGCTCCAGGTGCTGACGGCGGTACATCCGCGGCGCGCACAGATGTATGCGCTTTCGGTTTCGGGCACGCTTGATGGAACGGGAACGCGCTGGAGAGCCAGTTACCGCTGGCAGCCGGAAGATACTGTGACGAGCATTGCCCCCTATGCGGCAAATGCTGTCGAGCCCTACCTGAACCTGCATCTGCGGCAGCCGATTCACCGGTGCCGCGATGGGGTCAGTGGCTTTGAGGCGTTGCTGGATGTCAGGAATCTGCTGGCCCAGGGCTACCGGCCGTACCTGATGAGCGACGGGTCGCTGCTGATGTTCGCGCAGGAGCAGCGCGGGTTCCAGGGCGGGCTGGCGTTTACGTTTTAGAGTGTTGCCCGGGCCTTTGGAATCCACCGCGGTCTGTGCTATATTCTTCAAGGGTCAGCAGGGAGTTTCCGATTGCACCAGCCGTGTGCACCATCCTTGCCGCACGGCATATCCCGATGTGGACGCGTAGCTCAACTGGCAGAGCATTCGGCTCTTAACCGACAGGTTGTAGGTTCGATTCCTACCGCGTCCACCAAAGAATCAAGCACATACAAGCACCTCTTCTTCAGGCTTCGCAGCTGGGCGGCTGATACGAAACGCTACGCTCACCTGAAGTCGGGCGCCGGCTTCGCGAGCAGGACGCCGAGAGCGCAGCTTGCCATTCGAGCCAGTTCTCCGTCGGCTCGACTTGTAAGAACGATCGGAACTTTGGCTCCCACGACAACTCCCGCAGCCAGGGCTCCGGCCAGGTATTGAAGTTCCTTGAAGAGGATATTTCCAGCCTCCAGATTGGGAACCATCAGAAGATCCGGATCCCCGGCAACCGGCGATTTGATCTTCTTGATCCGTGCGGCCTCGCTGGAAATGGCATTGTCGAATGCGAGCGGGCCATCGACGATTGCCCCGGTAATCTGTCCGCGATCGACCATTTTGCAAAGAGCGGCAGCATCGAGTGTGGAGGGGATGGCCGGGTTAACCGACTCGACCGCCGACAGGATCGCCACCTTCGGATTCGCGACTTCGAGTGTCAGCATCATGTCGATTGCATTCTGCAGAATGTCGATCTTGGTCTCGAGGTCCGGCTGGATGTTGACGGCCGCATCGGTAACAAAGAGCGTCTTGTGGTAGGACGGAACATCCAAAGCGAATACATGGCTGATGCGCCGCCCGGTGCGCATTCCTCCCTCGCGTGAGACGACGGCACTCATGAGTTCGTCCGTGTGCAAGGAACCCTTCATGAGCATTTGCACTTCGCTTTTGCGAGCCATTTCCACGGCCCGCAGGGCGGCTGTACGGCTGTCGTCGGTATCGACAATCTGGATTGTCTCCAGATCAAGCTGCGAAGCCTGGGCGAGTTTGCGGATCTTCGCCTCAGAACCCACAAGGACTGGAACAATCAGCTTGTCGTTGAAGGCCTGGATAGCGCCCCCGAGAGACACTTCGTCACACGGCCAGACAATCGCAGTTCTGACAGGTGGTTTGGAGGTCGCTCGCGCGATCAGGCCGTGGTAGCGCCGGTAGGGATCGTTCACAATAAGCTGCGGTACGGGCAGGGTGGACCAGCGCAGTTTTATCGGGGGCGCAAGAAGCTGGGCGGTACCGGAGAAGATTGGCTTACCGACACCATTGCCTGCTTCACAATCAAATGTAACGACCTTTGTCGAGTCCTCCTTGGCCGTGACCTCGACTTTAACGAAGATGCGATCTCCGACATGGATGCGATTGTGGAACGAGAGCGAAATGCTGGTCAACGTGCATCCGGGTCCGGGAATATTCATGCTGAAAAGACCGGAGACAAGCGAAGCGCACCACATATTGGGCCCAGTGGGAGGCACGCCGCCTGCACGCTCAATGAGTTCATCGGACTTGAGAACGGAGTGGAATCCGGAAATCGAAGCAAAGGCCATCGCGTCTTCCGTAGTAAGGACGTGCTCTGTCCTGGCTGTATCGCCAACTGAAATCTCGTCGTATGTTTTGCTTTCGATGAATCCCAGATCCATACAAATTCCTCCCTGCTCAAGTGCCGACCGATGTGCAGCCCGGCTCTATCGTATTATCAGCGAGCACCGTCTAAAGTGACTCCAGTCACGAATGCGCGTTAGCCGCGTGTCCTTCACTCGGAACACGGCGTACGCTACGCAGAACGTTTCTTCAAATTCATTCAGGATTCACAATGGAGAAGCTTCATGCCGGACACCAGTGCCTGTCCAAACGAATGCGGGAAAACGAATGGGCGGCTTGATTCCATTTGGCGATCCGTCCCGGCGCCCTTCGCGCCTGCCACACTCCCATCAAGCTGGGAGACTTCGTTGAATACATTCGTGCTTTGGCGCAAATCGAGAGTGACGTTCCGGCAGGCCGGAGACGCCTCGCGAACTTGCGCGGGCAGAGCCAAGCGGCCTGGATTTCGGTCGATTCGGTGAGGTTGAATTGGGGAGCGGCGATAGTTACCGATAACTCTAATCTCTCTCCAAATATTCAATTCTGTTCAATCAAGGTCCCGCCACACAGGTCCGACGCTACATGAGCACTTTTGTACAGACCCGGTAACTTCTCATTGTTAGCGTTGCTAAGTCATGGCTCGCCGGCGATTCGCGTCGAGCGGATGCATGCGTGAATTTTGGACACAGTGGCACCCAGGTGGGCGAGAGGGATCATATGCGCAAATTCAGGATTGGTATCACGTTTTGGCTGGCGGCTCTTTTGGTTGTCTTTGTGACCGGATGCGGCGAGGAAACCGTCATTGTTCCCTCCGTAGTGTCCACGGTGCCTGCCAACGGAGCTGCGAATGTCTCCGTGAACACGCCGATCAGCGCGACATTCAGCGTACCCATGAGCCCGTCCACGCTCACTTCCACAACGTTCACTGTAACGGCGCCGAGCGGAGCGGTGGCAGGCGCGGTTAGCTACAGCGGAACGACCGCGACATTTACACCGAGCGCAGCACTTGCCTACGCAACCATCTATACGGCCACGATCACCACAGGTGCGACCGATCTGGGCGGCACTCCTCTTCTCGCGAGTTATGTCTGGACATTTACAACGATCACGCCGGCGCCGGTTGTAGTGTCGACGATCCCCGCGAATGGAGCGACAAACGTCGCTATCGGCCAGGTGATCAGCGCAACCTTCAGCGAGGCGATGAATCCGGCGACGATCAGCGGATCGACCTTCACGGTGACCGCGCCGGGTGGTGCGGTCGCAGGAACGGTGACATACAGCGGAGTTACCGCGACGTTCACGCCCTCCTCCGCGCTGGCTTATAGCACTGTGTACACTGGTACGATCACCACCGGAGCCCAGGATCTGGCAGGCACCCCGCCGGCAGCCAATTATGTGTGGACGTTTACGACGATCACCCCACCGCCTACGGTGATATCCGCGGTACCTGCGAATGCAGCCACCAATGTGCCCATCAGCCAGGCGCTGACCGCGACGTTCAGCGAGGCGATGACTCCGGGATCCGTCAGTGGATCAACATTTACGGTGACCGGGCCCGGCGGGTCGGCTGTTGCCGGAACCGTGACGTACAGCGGTGTAACGGCGACGTTTACTCCGGCTGCCGCGCTCGCTCACAGCACCGTCTACACGGCCACGATAACCACCGGGGCTACTGACGTGGCTAGCCAGCCGCTCGCGGCCAACTATGTTTGGACGTTTACGACGATCACCCCTGTGCCCACGGTGGTATCCACTGTACCTGCGAATGGCGCCACCAATGTGCCCACCAGCCAGGCGCTGAGTGCGACGTTCAGCGAGGCGATGAATCCGGCAACCATCAGTGGATCGACTTTCACGGTGACTGGGCCCGGCGGGACGGCTGTTGTGGGAGCTGTGACGTACAGCGGTGTGACGGCGACGTTTACTCCGGCTGCTGCCTTAGCCAACAGCGCGGTTTACACTGCCACGATCACCACCGGAGCTGCTGATGCGGCGGCCCAGCCGCTGGCAGCCAACTATGTTTGGACCTTTACGACAATCACCCCTGTGCCGACGGTGATATCCACGGTACCTGCGAATGCAGCCACCAATGTGCCCATCACCCAGGCGCTGACCGCGACGTTCAGCGAGGCGATGAATCCGGCATCCATCAGTGGATCGACTTTCACAGTGACTGGGCCCGGCGGGACGTCTGTTTCCGGGACTGTGACGTACAGCGGTGTGACGGCGACGTTTACTCCGGCCGCAGTTCTGGCTTACAGCACCGTTTACACAGGCACGATTACTACCGGAGCCAGTGACCCGGCGAGCCAGCCGCTGGCGGCCAACTATGTGTGGACGTTTACGACGATCACCCCTGTGCCGACGGTGGTTTCCACGGTACCTGCGAACGGAGCCACGAATGTGCCGGTCAGCCAGGTGCTCACTGCGACGTTCAGCGAGGCGATGGCCCCAGCATCCATCAGTGGATCGACGTTTACGGTGACCGGGCCGGGCGGGGCGGTTGTTACCGGAGCCGTGACTTACAGCGGTGTGACGGCGACGTTTACTCCGACTGCGGCTCTAGCTCACAGCACCGTTTACACGGCCACGATTACCACTGGAGCTACCGACGTGGCGAGCCAGCCGCTGGCGGCCAACTATGTTTGGACGTTTACGACGATCACCCCTGTACCGACCGTGGTATCCACGGTACCTGCGAATGCGGCCACCAATGTGCCGGTTGGCCAAGTGCTAACCGCGACGTTCAGTGAGCCGATGGCCTCGGACACGCTCGACGCGGCATCCTTCACAGTTACGGCCGGCGGAATCACCATACCGGGAGCCATCTCGTATTCGGGGTTGGTTGCGACGTTTACACCGACTTCGAACCTGGACTACAGCACCGTTTACACGGCCACAATTACCACCGGAGCGCAGGACCTGGCGGGCCAGCCGCTGGCCGCCAACTATGTGTGGACCTTTACAACAATTTCCCCGACGCCAGCGGTGATCTCCACGATACCTGTGAATGGAGCCACGGGCGTGCCTCTCAGCCAGGTGCTCAGCGCGACCTTCAACGAAGCGATGAAATGCACAACGCTCACATCGACCACGTTTACCCTGGCAGGTCCGGGGACGACCGCCGTCACCGGAACAGTCGGTTGCTCGGGCAGCGTGGCGACCTTCACTCCAGACGTCGCGCTTCTGGTCAATACGTTGTATACGGCCACTATTACCACCGGCGCCCAGGACTTGGCCGGCACGGCGATGGCGAGCAATTACGTGTGGAGCTTCTTAACGCTTCCGGCGCCTACACCGCCGACGGTCATCTCTACCGTGCCCGTGAATGGGGCTACGGCTGTGCCCATCAACCAGGCGCTCACGGCAACCTTCAGCGTGGCAATGAATGCGGCCACGATCGACACGACAACCTTTACTTTGACCGGACCGGGCGCAACCGCTGTGACCGGAGTAGTCACCTATGTTCCAGCCGGCTCGGTAGCGACGTTCACACCGGCGGCGAACCTGACGCCTAGCACGCTCTATACGGCCACGATTACAACCGGAGCCGAGGACCTGGCGGACGTTGGGTTAGCCAGCAATTATGTGTGGACATTCACCACCGCTGCCGCCGTAATTGTTGTACCGCCAACGGTGATTTCGACGATTCCTATCAACGGAGCTACGGGCGTGCCCATCAGTCAGGTGATCACCGCCACGTTCAGCACGGCGATGACCCCTGCCACGATCACCAACCCGGGAACCTTTACGCTGACAGCGGGGCCAGGCAATACTGTCGTGCCCGGCCTGATTGCTTACGCTTCGGTTGGAAATACGCTGACATTCATACCGACGGCCAATCTCACACCCGGCACCGTCTACACAGCCACCATCACAACCGGGGCTCAGGACCTGGCGGGCACTCCACTGGATGGCGGAATTGCCTGTGGCAGCAGCACCGCCGGCAACTGCGTCTGGACCTTTACCGCCGCCGCTGTAGTCGTCGTTCCGCCGGAGATTGTTTCGACGGTGCCGGCAAACGGCGCCACAGGCGTGGCTCTGAATCAGGCAGTCAGCGCAACCTTCACCGAGGCGATGAACCCGCTGACCATCACCACGGGAACCTTCCAGTTGACCGGGCCGGGAGGGACCGCGATTGCGGGAACGGTGTCGTACGACGCGATCAACTTCATTGCGACGTTCACGCCCTCGGCCCCACTGACTGCCAGCAGCAGCTACATCGCGACGGTGACAGACGGAGCAACGGACTTGGCCGGCAATCCGCTGGGGACAACCGGCGCGCCCAATCCCTGGAGCTTTATGACCGGCGCAGCGGTGGTTCCTCCGCCACCGATCCTTGGACCAACCGTTACGCTGTTTGGCGGCTATGGCGGCACTGCGGGAATGACCAACCAGGGGATTGAGACGGTAATCAATGGATATATGGGAACCATGGCGGTCTCGACTCTGATCACCGGATTCCACGACACCAGCGTTGTGGTTGCCGGCGTCAATGAGTGCACCTATACGGAGACTCCGCTCAATATCGGGTTGGTGAATGGATTGATCGAGACCGCTCCGCCACCGCCCACGGTTGGGTGCCCGAATGAAGGAACGGCCGCTACATACGCCATCGCAGCCGAGGCCGGCAACGAGGCCCTGACCGCCTACAACACGCTGGCGGCGATTCCGAACGGGCTGGATGTGTCAGTCTGCCCTGGATGCGGAGGCGGCAATGCGGGCGAATTGGGCAATCGAACACTGGCTCCCGGTGTCTACAAATCCGCGCCAGGAAGTTTCGGCATAACGCAGGGCCCTCTGACTCTCGACGCCAAGGGAGATCCCACTGCAACATGGGTCTTCCAGATGGCGAGCACGCTCACAGTGGGTACGCCGACCGGGCCTGAGAGTGTCGTGCTGGTCAACGGCGCCCAAGCCGGCAATGTCTATTGGCAGGTGGGAACCGCCGCAACCATTAATGGGATTGTGGGAGGCGGTACGATGCAGGGAACCATCATCTCTCAGGCAGGCGTTTCGATCTCGACCGCCGGAGTTAATGCAATCACGACGCTCAACGGCAGAGCGCTGGTTTTGATTGGGCCAGTCACAATGGTGAACACCGTAATCAACGTGCCATAGGGTTTGCCGGGACCGCTTGCAACGCGCGGTCTCGGCTTTTTTTCTCGGTAATGCGATGTTTTTTGAAGTTCCATGAGCGCATGAAATATCCGGCGATCAGATAGACAGGGGAATCGCGGCGAGCAATTGAGGAGACGACAATGAGATTGAGTGTAAAGGTTATTGCGGCAACGGCAATTGCAGTTCTTCTAGTGCCTGCGTTCAACCTCTTTGCGAGCGAAGCGGCGAAGCCGGCAACGAGCGCCACCGCAGACAATAAAGCTGCGGATGCGAGCGTAACTGTCGCTGCCGATCCGGCAGAATTGCTCCCATTCGCTCCGATGCCTTCTGCCTCGATGGCTGCCATGCCCTATTCAAGAGGGCTGAACAGTTACACTCCGAGGGTCGAATGGTTTCTGGGCTACTCCTATCTGAGAGCTGTGCCGGAGCTTGCGGCTGGAAACAGGCTTGTGTATTTGAACGGCGGCAGCACGTCGATCGCATTCAATTTCAATCGCTACCTGGGGATTGTCGGCGACTTCGGCGGATTCAANNGCCTACACTTATCTGTTTGGTCCGCGCCTGTCATACCGGACGCACGAGAGAATCACGCCTTTTGCGCAAGTCTTGTTTGGCGGCATACACGCAAGCGACGTAACACTGTCGTCGGGTTGTTCGGGAGCCGGTTGCACGCTGCTCCCATCTGAGAACCGCTTTGCCATGACGGCCGGTGGCGGTCTGGACGTGAAGGTGCATCATCATATCGCCATTCGCCTCATCCAAGCCGAATATTTGATGACCCGGTTTGAGAACCTGACAACCGGATCAACAGCTTCGCAGAATGACATGCGACTTTCCGCTGGACTTGTGTTCCGGTTTGGCGGAGGTCCGCCTCCCCCTCCACCTCTTCCGCCGTTGAATTATTCGTGCTCGGTGAATCCGGTGTCTGTGTACATCGGAGAGCCGATTGCCGTCTCGGGTACGGCTGTGAACCTGAACCCGGCGAGGACTGCCGTTTACACGTGGACGGTGGATGGCGGAACGGTTACGGGAACTACCAGCACGGCGAGTATAGACACCAGGAACGTGGCTCCCGGCAGTTACACGCTGAAGGGGCATGTTACAGAGGGCGACAGGCCAGACGAGAGTGCGGATTGCACGGCACCCTATGCGGTGAGGGCACTTGAACCGCCGACCGTGAGTTGCATGGCCAATCCAGCTACCGTCAACTCAGGGGATCCCTCCACCATTACAGCAACGGGAGTAAGTCCCCAGGGACTTAGCCTGACTTACAGCTATAGCACGAGTGCGGGCTTAGTGAGTGGGTCGGGTACGACGGCGACTCTAACTACTGGAGGTGCGGCCGCGGGAGTTATCACGGTGACGTGCAACGTGGTCGATGCGAAGGGACAGACTGCCTCGGGCACGACCGCGGTGACGGTTGTGGTTCCGCAGGCGCCCATGCCCGCGGTGAGCGAGTTGTGCTCGGTCAGCTTTGCGCGGGATGCGCGCCGGCCCGCTCGAGTGGATAACGAAGGGAAGGCCTGCCTGGATCAAGTTGCGCTGAGTTTGCAGAGCAGCCCGGATGCGAAGCTGGTGTTGGTGGGGAATGTGGCTGCCGGAGAAAAAGACAGCGGCAAACTGGCTGAGAAGCGCGCGGTGAACACGAAAGCCTACCTGGTGGGTGAGAAGGGAATCGACTCAAGCCGGATCACGGTCTACACGGGCGCTCGGGGAGATAAGACGGTCACGACGACGTTGATTCCGGCAGGCGCGACGTTCGATGCCACCGGAGATACACCAGTGCAGTAGCGCCTGACGGCATTCCTTCACGCGTCGTCAAGAAATGGCACATGCGGATGTGCAACCCTGCACATCCGCCCTGGCATGACCCATGTGCAGTTGGTGGACGATGAGCCGCTTGACGGGGCANNTTTATATCCGCGTTCGGACACCTTGTCTTTACGCGCGGTTTCTGCTTGATGGCAATCAAGATACCGGGATTGGACAGGGAGACATCCGGGTTATTGGTCCTTCGCGATGATGCCGCGATGAGCAGTGTTGCTCAGCCATCGGATGCCCGGGCTTGAAACAATAAGCAGGAAGAAGATTCACGGCTGTCCTCATTCCAGGCTCCTGAGCAGAAACGGACCATCGGACATGTGTCCCTCTCAGCCGACCGTGTTTCGGCGCAGATCGCCTCCCATTCAAGCCGCAGCAACTGGTTCCGTCAACGCAAAACAAACGTAGCGCAACAGGGCTGAGTTTCGCCCGCAGGAGATCTTGTGAGAAGCATCTATTTATCAGCATTAGGTTGTGCACTCGGTTTGGGCGCCTTCGCTCAAGCCAACGCGCAAGCGACGGTCGTTGTCGAACCCACAGGCCCCACGCCGATGTTTCGCGTGGTTGAAATCAGCCGCACGGTCCAGGCTGTCAATTACCGGCATCGCAGCGGAGTCTCGGAAGTGGGCTTTGCCGGCACCGCGCTGATGCCTTCCGCCGACGGGCACGCAAAGGTGCGCAGCAAGCGCGGCACGATGGAAGTGGAAGCCGAATTCGGAAACCTGACAAGTCCCACAACCTTCGGCAGTGAATACCTCACCTACGTCATGTGGGCAATTTCGCCGGAAGGGCGCGCCGTGAACCTGGGAGAAGTGCTGGTAGGCGACAATGACCGAAGCAAGCTGACTGCAACGACAGATCTGCAGGCATTTGCGCTGATCGTTACCGCCGAGCCGTACTTTGCCGTGCACCAGCCCAGCAACGTCGTGGTATTGGAGAATGTCATTCTGGCAGACACCAAGGGGACCAGCGAAGCAGTTGAAGCGAAGTATGAACTGATGGAACGTGGCGGGTATCTTCCCACCGGCTACACGTTTGACCCGGTGGTCCTGAATGCGAATCTGCCGTTGGAATTCTACGAGGCGCGGAATGCATTGCGCATTGCTAAATCAGAGGGAGCGGAGCAGTATGCCCACGAAAGCTACGAGCATGCCGCAGAGTTGATGAAGACCACCGACGGCTATGCGATTGGTGGGCACGTGGACAAAAAGCCTCTGATTGCTTCCGCCCGCGAGGCGGTGCAGACTGCGGAGGATGCGCGCGAGATCGCTGTGAAGCGGATCGAGGAAGTTCGCCGAGCGGACGAACTGAAGGCGTCGAGCGATGCGCAGGCTAACTCGCAGGCACAGGCCGCGAACGCCGCTCTAGTGGCGCAACAGGCACAGTCCGATGCAGCCAAGGCGCAAGCCGACGCCGCAAAGGCCCAGGCCGATATGGCGAATAACCAGGCAGCATCGGCGGCGGCGATCACGGCAGCCCAGGCCGATGCAGATAGGGCTCGCCTCATTGCACAGCAGGCTCAACAGACGGCAAACCAGGCTGACAGCGACAAGGCGGCAATGCGCCTCCAACTGTCGGAGCAACTGAACAAGATCCTTGAGACGCGCGACAGCGCTCGTGGTCTGATCGTCAGCATGTCCGATGTGTTGTTCGACACTGGGCGGTACTCGTTGAAGCCCGGTGCTCGCGAGAAATTGTCAAAGGTTGCCGGAATCCTGATTGCTTATCCAAGCCTCAACATCGCGGTTGGCGGATACACCGACAACGTGGGCGGCGACGACATGAATCAGACGCTCTCAGAGAACCGCGCGGGAGCAGTTCGAGATTACCTGGTTCAGCAAGGCGTTGGTGCACAGTCAGTCAGTGCCCAAGGCTTTGGTAACAGTCTCCCGGTAGCATCGAATGACAACTCCGCCGGGCGCCAGGAAAACCGGAGAGTGGAGCTCGTTGTTTCCGGCGATGCAATTGGCAGCCCTGCGAATGCAACGACAGGGAGCCTGCGCTAACAGGACGTAGTTTTGCGGCGGCCTCGAAGAGACCGCCGCATCTTTGAACATGCTCCGCTGCACACTTGAACCAGTCCGTTCGAAGCGAAAGTAGGAAGCATGGCCAGCACCGGCAGCAATCTAAGTTCTTCCCTTCCCCTGGGCGTTCAATCCATTGCTTCCCTGCCGATCGGGTCGACGGGTTGCTACCTGCCATTGCCGACACGCATTGCGATTGTCGGGAACTATTTGCCGCGCCAGTGCGGCATCGCCACCTTTACGACAGATTTATGCGGCGCATTGGCGAAAGAGTTTGGCGGCGATCGGCTCTTTGCGATTCCAGTGAACGATCCTGAGTCGGCTTACGACTATCCCAGCCAGGTACGCCTGGAGCTTGAGCAAGAAGATCTGACTTCGTATGAGCGAGCTGCCGAGTTTCTCAATTTCAACGGAAACGACCTGGTGTGCGTTCAACATGAATACGGCATCTATGGCGGGGTTGCGGGTCAGCACATACTGACCCTGTTGCGCAAATTGAAGATGCCTGTTGTGACAACGCTGCACACCGTTCTGCGCGATCCGGATGCAAATCAACGGAGGGTGCTGGAGGAGGTAGCGCGCCTTTCCGACCGAGTGATCGTGATGAGCGAGCAGGCAGCGCAGTTCCTCCGCGAGGTGTATGCAATTCCGAGCGGAAAGATCGATGTCATCCCGCACGGCGTGCCGGACTTTCAGTTCATGGATCCTAATTACTACAAGGACCGGTTCGGCGTCGAAGGGAAATCGGTCTTGCTCACCTTTGGACTGTTGTCGCCGAACAAGGGAATTGAGAACGTGATTCGAGCGTTGCCGGAGATTCTGGCGAGGCACCCTGATGTGGTGTACATCGTGTCTGGCGTGACGCATCCGCATATTCGCCGCCGCGACGGGGAGAGATACAGGGAAGGATTGCAGGCTCTGGCCGCAGAGCTTGGAGTGTCATCGAACCTTATCCTCGTCAACCGCTTTGTCAGCGCGGAAGAACTCGTTGAGCACGTGGGCGCGGCAGATATTTACATAACACCCTATCGGCAAGAGGCACAGATTGTGTCTGGAACTCTCGCAATCGCTCTGGGAGCAGGGAAGGCAATCATCTCTACGCCGTATTGGCATGCAAAGGAGTTGCTCGCAGAGAACAGGGGCGTGCTTGTGCCTTTTGAGAATCCGGCAGCCATCGCCGAGGCTGTGCTGCATCTGCTGGACAACGACGGGGAACGGCATGCGATGCGCAAGCGGGCCTATCTGCACTCACGCGAGACCATCTGGCCGAAGGCCGCACAAAAATATATGGCGAGCTTCCAGCGTGCGCGTTTCGAGCGTACGTTGCAGCCGAGGGCAGCGCACAAAGACGACGTAGCAATGGACGCGATCGATTACCTGCCGCCATTGAACACGGATCACATATTGAGGCTGACGGACGACACGGGCATTCTGCAGCACGCGATCTTTTCCGTGCCCAATTCAAGCGAAGGTTATACGACAGACGACAATGCGCGCGCGCTGATCGTGGCCACTCAACTGGACGAAAGCCTGGCGAACGGGTCCGAACAGCTCTTTGCAAATCTCTCCCATCGTTACCTGGCTTTCCTGTGGCTTGCATTCGATCACGCTACGGGCAGGTTTAGAAACTTTCTCAGCTATGAACGCAGATGGCTGGAGGCGGTTGGTTCGGATGACAGCCATGGCCGCGCGTTGTGGGCCCTCGGCGACGTGCTGGGCCATTCGCGCAATGCGGGTTTGCGGGGAGCGGCGGGAAGGCTCTTTGAAGCCGCAGTTCCCGCGGCCCTGACATTCACCAGCCCGCGTGCATGGGCGTATTGCATTCTGGGCATGCAGGCCTATCTCGATTGGTTCCCCGGTGACCGAGCGATCCAGGGCGCTCGCAACAACCTTGCGAATCGACTTCTCGATATTTATGAGCGCAGCCAGTCTTCGAAATGGCAATGGTTTGAGAAGAGCCTTTCCTACGCGAACGCACGGCTGTCGCAGGCACTTATCCTGGCGGGATGGCGGAGCAACAACCAGAGGATGATTGAAGCCGGAATGGATTCACTCAAGTGGCTTGTCGCCGAGCAGCACCGCGACGATGAGGAGATTTTTGTGCCCATCGGATCCAACGGCTTCTTTGTTGAAGGAAATGAAAAGGCGCGCTTCGATCAGCAGCCAGTGGAGGCATGCGCGACCATCTCGGCTTGCCTTGAGGTATACAGGCTCACCGAAGAAGGACTATGGTTTGAAGAGGCGCAGCGAGTCTTCCGTTGGTTTCTCGGCAAGAATGACTTGCAGGTGCCGCTCTACGATGCGACGACAGGCGGCTGCAGAGACGGTCTTCATCCCGACCGCATCAATGAAAACCAGGGAGCGGAGTCAACGCTTTCGTTCCTGATGGCCCTGCTTGAAATGCATGAGGCCAAAGTGACAAACGCACGGGAACGGCATCTTGAAATGAGTTCCTCTTCTTGAATACCATTGCATCACCCGCCGAAACCACAGACTGCGGCTCCTCTGAATCTCATGTTGAGACGCATACGGGGCTTCCTCTATTCACCCGCTGTGCGTCGAATCCGATTCTTACGCAAAACAACTGGCCTTATCCAATTAACAGCGTGTTCAATGCAGGCGCCGTAAGACTTGCCGACGGAGACACCCTGCTGCTTTGCCGTGTCGAAGATCGGCGAGGTCTGTCCCATCTGTGCGCTGCGCGGTCAGCGAATGGCATCGATGACTGGCGAATCGATCCGCGACCGACGTTGCCGGCCAACCCTCGCGATTACCCTGAAGAACTCTGGGGCATCGAAGATCCGCGCATCACATACGTCCCGGAACTGGAGCAATATGCCATCGCGTACACCTCTTTTGCGCGCGGCGGTCCTGGTGTCTCATTGGCAATGACGAAAGACTTCAAGACATTTGAGCGATATGGCGTAGTCATGCAACCGGAGGATAAGGATGCGGCTCTTCTTCCCAGAAGAATCGGCGGATTGTGGGCACTGATTCATCGGCCGGTGACGACACTGGGCGCGCACATGTGGATCTCCTATTCGCCCGATCTGCGCCACTGGGGCGGTCACAAGATGATGCTTGAGGCTCGCCGCGGCGGATGGTGGGACGCGAACAAGATTGGCCTGTGCTCTCCGCCAATTGAAACGAAAAAGGGATGGCTGACCATTTACCACGGAGTGCGCCAAACGGCCTCAGGAAGCATCTATCGCCTCGGCATGGCTCTCTTTGACCTGGATAGACCGGGGATCTGCCTGCAGCGCGGAGACTCCTGGATGTTCGGCCCCGAAGCCGCGTATGAACGCGGAGGGGACGTCAAGGATGTCGTGTTTCCATGCGGCCAGACGATCGGCGACGACGGAGATACCATCAATCTTTATTACGGTGCATCGGACTCGTCGATGGCATTGGCTACCGGAAGCATACGTTCGTCGCTCGCGTGGCTGGATGCCAACTCAAGCCCGCCGGAAGCAGACACGCAGCAGCAAGGCCTGGTTTCCGGCAATTGGGAGCAGGAGAAGTGAACTTTTCAAACAGGACGTGGCCAAACTGGGTGCCGCGGCTGCTGTGGATAAGGCACGAGTGCCCTCGCTGCAATTCGCTCAAATTCAAGCCTGCCGAGTTGAGGTCGTTCGATGGCGTGCTGCGCATGCTTGCGCTGCGGCCGGTACGCTGCATGTTTTGCTGGCGAAGGTACTACTGGTTCGCCTTGCATGACGCGACGGGATGACTTTCGCCCTGGATTTCTTTCCGCATTGGTGGGCTCGGTGAGAACCTGGAACCGTGTTTCTTCCTTGCCGTACCAACTTCTCATGATTGCCCAATGTTTCTTTTCAATACTTCAGGCTGCCAGTCGTTCTGCTTAATTCATTGATATTACTTTGTTTATTGTTCTCCTGACCGACGGGCTGCAGGTTCGATTCCAACCGCGTCCACCATAGAATCGGCAACTTGGCAGATGTAGAATCGAGGACCAAACTGCAACGATATGAGAACGACTGCCCTTCCAGTCGACTTCAATTCCCCGCTACGCCCTCCCCGGTTTTCACATTTTGTTTCGTGCCGTTCGACTTCATAATGTTACTTTAACTTCCGCGATGAATCTAACCGAGTGGCGAGAGCCTTCGAACATTTCGATTGCCAACGGCGGAGTCCGGCGATTGGGTATTCTGGTTGATGAATCGATCCGGTGCGAGAGCATGCAACCGCAGAAAGGAATATGAAAATGGCGTCAACGGGAACAACCACTGCCAGCGACCACAAATTCAGACCGCTCACTGAAACGGAGGCCTGGAAGGCTCTGGAGGCGCATTATGAGCAAGTGCGCGGGCTGCATCTGCGGGATCTTTTCGCGGCAGACCAGGAGCGCGGGGAGCGGTTGACGGCCGAAGCGCTGGGTTTGTTCTTCGACTACTCGAAGAACCGCATCACCGACGAAACCGTCAAGCTACTGATTGCATTGGCGCGGGAATCCGGCCTTCAGTCGCACATCGACGCCATGTTTCGCGGAGACAAGATCAACTTCACCGAGAAGCGAGCGGTGCTGCATGTGGCTCTGCGCGCGCCGAAAGGCGAGGTCATTGATGTCGACGGCAAGGATGTGGTGCCGGAGGTGCACGAAGTATTGGATCGGATGGCTGCGTTCTCCAACCGTGTTCGCAGCGGGGAGTGGAAGGGCCACACGGGCAAGCGGATCCGCAACGTGATCAACATCGGCATCGGCGGTTCGGACCTGGGGCCGGTGATGGCCTACGAGGCGCTCAAGCATTATAGCGATCGCGAGATGACGTTCCGGTTCGTGTCGAACGTGGATGGGACGGATTTTGCGGAAGCCGTGATCGACCTGGATCCGGCGGAGACACTGTTCATTATTTCTTCAAAGACCTTCACCACGCTGGAGACGATCACCAACGCGCAATCGGCTCGCGCATGGTCGGTGAAGGGGCTGGGCGGCGACGAGTCTTCAGTGGCGAAGCATTTCGTTGCGGTATCGACGAACGCCGAGGGGGTGGGGAAGTTCGGCATCGATACGGCGAATATGTTCGGGTTCTGGGACTGGGTTGGCGGACGCTACTCGATGGACTCGGCGATCGGGCTGGCGACGATGCTGGCGATTGGGCCGGACAATTTTCGAGCGATGCTCGACGGCTTTCACCAGATGGACGAACACTTCAGAACGACGCCGTTCGAGCAGAATCTGCCGGTGTTGCTGGGGTTGCTGGGGTTGTGGAACACCGATTTCTTTGGCGCGCAGACGGTGGCGGTGTTGCCATACGAGCAGTACCTGAAGCGGTTTCCGGCCTATCTGCAGCAGTTGACGATGGAGAGCAACGGGAAACACGTCACGATTGCGGGGACCGAAGTCGATTACGAGACTGGGCCCATTTATTGGGGCGAGCCGGGCACCAATGGGCAACATTCGTTCTATCAACTGATTCATCAAGGGACCAGGCTGATTCCATGCGACTTTATCGGGTTTGGCAAGTCGTTGAACCCGCTTGGACGGCATCATGACATGCTGCTGGCAAACGTGTTTGCGCAAAGCGAGGCGCTGGCGTTCGGCAAGACGCCGGAGCAGGTGAAGGCCGAGGGCACGCCGGATTGGCTGGTGCCGCATCGAGTGTTCGAAGGCAACCGTCCGTCGAATACCATCCTCGCGGAACGGCTGACGCCGGAGGTTCTCGGCAAGCTGGTTGCGCTCTATGAGCACAGTGTATTCACGCAGGGGACTATCTGGCAGATCAATTCGTTTGACCAATGGGGCGTGGAACTCGGTAAAGTGCTTGCACAGCGCATTATTCCGGAACTGGAAAGCAAGACCGAGCCTGAATTGAAGCATGATAGTTCGACCAACAATGCGATTCGCCGCTACCGCAAACTCAAGGAGTAAACATGACGATTCGTGGCTACCGGGAGCCGTTGTACATTCTGCCCTTTGACCATCGCGGATCCTTTGAGACAGGGATGTTTGGCTGGAAGGGCGATTTGACCCAGGAACAAACGGCGCAGATCGCTGCCGCCAAGCAGGTGATTTACGAGGGCTTCAAGGAAGCGATTGCGGGCGGGGTGCCCAAAGAAAAGGCGGGGATCCTGGTGGACGAACAGTTCGGCGCGGCGATTCTGCGCGATGCGTCGGCGAACGGGCACATCTTTGCCATGCCGGCGGAAAAGAGCGGGCAGGAGGAGTTGGATTTCGAATATGGCGAGGATTTCGCCGCGCACATCGAGGCCTTTCACCCCACCTTCTGCAAGGTACTGGTGCGGTATAACCCGGAGGGCGATGCGGTATTGAATGCGCGGCAATCGGCGCGGCTCAAGCTGCTGTCCGATTACCTGCATGGTGCGAGTCGCAGCTTGTTCATGTTCGAGCTTCTGGTGCCGGCGGAGAAGGCGCAGCTCGATAAAGTGAATGGCGACAAGAAAGCGTATGACCTGGAGATTCGTCCGGGGCTGATGATTGAGACGATCAAGGAATTGCAGAATGCCGGGGTCGAGCCGGATGTGTGGAAGATTGAGGGACTGGATCGCCGCGAGGACTGCGAAAAGATCGTGGAGGCAGCACGGGCTGGCGGGCGCGATGCGGTGGGCTGCATCATTCTCGGGCGTGGCGAGAATGACGAAAAGGTGCGCGAATGGTTGACCACGGCGGCTGGCGTTCCGGGATTCATCGGCTTTGCGGTTGGGCGAACGGATTTCTGGCAGCCGCTGGTTGATTGGCGGGACCACAAGACCTCACGGGAGGCAGCAGTCGACGCGATTGCCCGCCGCTATCAGGAATTCGTGGGGGTCTTTGAGAGAGGTCGAGCTGGGGCTGGTGCTGCGTAAGGGACTCACGTTGAGAGTTCTGAAGATGCATTCCTCAGGGGCTAAAGCTCCCTCTCTCATTTTAGGCAACTTTCGGCACGACTGAAGTCGTGCCCTTTCAAAGCCTGACTCCTGTCACAGACGGCCCCTCCCACCCTCCAACATTGTCGCGCTACACTTACAGTCTCGCTGGTGAGCGGGTTCTGGCAGGGCGTTGTTGAACCGGGCTACGCGCTGACAGGGCGAACAGCGTGCGCGAGGCAAAGGAAGGTTGGCGATGAATCTGTTGCGGCATTGGGGTGCAATGCGTGGTGTTGAGCGGTTTGTGTGCTTAAGCCTGGCGCTGGTTGGGGCGAATATCGCGGTGAATGGCCAGCAGCCACCGCAGCTTACCATCCATTGGGATAAGACAACGGTGGTCGAGAACACGACGCCGACTTTGCAGGTGGTGGTGAACCCGCCGTTGCGGCACGGCGAAGCGCTGAGCATTGCGGCGTACAAGGCGGTGAAGGAGCTGGCCGCGGACTACGTGCGCTACGTGCCGTGGTTGCCGTATCCGCGGCTGGCGGTTGCGGAGCTGGAACCGCCGACGGCGCAAAAGACCTCGTGGGATTTCAGCCTGATCGATCCCATGACCAAAGACTTTCTCGACGCCACCGATGGGCACACGACGATCATGAATTTCAGCACCATGCCAGCGTGGTTGTTCAAGACGGATAAGCCGGTAACTTATTCTGCCGATGCGAACAAGGTGGACTGGGATTATACGCAGGGAACGGAGCTGCGCGATCCAACGGGCAAAGAAGTGGGCGACTATTATGCGCGGCTGGTGAGCTGGTATGTGAACGGCGGATTCACGGATGAGAACGGCGCGCGCCACGAGTCGGGGTACCACTACAGATTTCCCTATTGGGAAGTGCTGAACGAGCCGGAGTTTGAGCACTCAACCACGCCGGAGCAATACACGGCGCGCTACGACGCGATTGTGAGTGCGATTCATGCGGTGTCGCCGGAGACGAAGTTTGTGGGGATGGCGCTGGCGATGCCGAGCCTGACGCCGCAGTATTTTGAGTACTTCCTTGACCATAAGAATCATCGGCCCGGCATTCCGCTGGACATGATTTCGTATCACTTTTATGCTTCGCCGGGGAAGGGCCAGACCGTTGACAACTGGCAGTACACGTTCTTCGATCAGGCGAACGGTTTTCTGAATACGGTGCGCTATGTGGAGGCGATACGGAAGCGGCTCTCGCCTGAGACGCGGACGACCATCGATGAACTGGGCGTGATTTTGCCGTCGGACAATACAGCCGCGGACAAGACGCCGCCGCCGGCTGCGTATTGGAACCTGGCGGGATCTCTTTATGCGTATATGTTCGTTGAGCTTTCGCGGTTGAAGATCGATGTGGTCGGCGAGTCGCAGTTGATTGGGTATCCGACGCAGTTTCCCAGCGTGAGCATGATGAATTGGGAAAACAACAAGCCCAATGCACGGTTCTGGGTGCTGAAGCTGATCAAGGATTCGTTTCATCCCGGAGACAGCCTGGTGGAAACGACGTTCACAGGTGAGCACGCGGAGGATTTGGCTACGCAGGCTTTCATGACGGCGAGCGGCCGCAAGCTGCTGCTGGTGAATAAGCGAAATGAGACGATTGAACTCGTGCTGCCCGATGCGGATAAGGCGACGGTGCTGACGGTGGATGGGAAGAGCGGCGATGATCCTGCGCGAAGCGTGAAGCCCATGGATGGAAAGATCAGGCTGGAGCCATTCGCAGTGACGGTGGTGAGCTGGCCACCTGCGGTGGGGCAGACGCTCGCTATTCGCTCGCATGGACTTGGTCGTTTCACAGGTTCAAAGGCGGAGGTAAGCTGGTGAGCGATGAAGCGAGAGCTGAATTGGATTCGGGCGAACCGTTGAAGCGGTTTGCGTTCATGCTGCGCCTGCGCCCCGGCACGGCAGCGGCTTATGAAGAGGCGCATCGCGCGGTCTGGCCAGAGATGCTGGCGCTGCTGAAGCGTGCAGGGATCAGCGAGTATTCGATTTATCGCAGGGATGAGCTGCTGATTCTCACGCTGCGGGCGGAGGACTTTGACGCTACATGGAGCCGGATTGAAAACGATCCGGTGAACCTGCGCTGGCAGCAGGCCATGGCGCCGTTCTTTGCACCGCTGGAAGGGTTGCGGGCGGGCGAGCGGTTCCCGATGCTGGAAGAGGTTTTCTATTTGCCGTAATGTCCGCGGGGCGGTGTGGACGCGACAATGCGATGAGTTGCGGAGAGGAACGGAGTCACAAACATGAGCGGTCGATCGCTGCGCGCGGGGCTTTGCGGGATTGGGCTTGAGTCCTACTGGAGCCAGTTTGCGGGGCTGGAGAAGAGGCTTCATGGTTACCTGACGCAGTTCGCGGCTCGACTCGTTGGCCCCGGCGTGGAGGTTGTAGAGCTGGGACTTATTGACACGGCCCAGCGCTCGCGTGAGGCTGGGCATCAGTGCCGGTGCGAAGACATCGACGTGCTGTTTCTCTACGTGACGACGTATGCGCTCTCAAATACGGTGCTGCCGCTGGTGCAGCGCGCGGGCGTGCCGGTGATCGTGCTCAATCTGCAACCGGCGGCGGCTATCGACTACGAGGCCTTCAACAAACTGGAGGACCGTACCGCAATGACGGGCGAGTGGCTTGCATTTTGTTCGGCGTGCCCGGTGCCGGAGATGGCAAACGTGCTGAAGCGCGCGCGGATTCCATTTCACCAGGTGACGGGCGTGCTGGACGAACCCGCGACGTGGCGGGAGATTGCGGAGTGGCTGGCGGCGGCTCGCGTGCGCTCCACGCTGGCGGAGGCGCGGCTGGGGCTGATGGGCCACTACTACAGCGGCATGCTGGACATCATGACCGACGTGACGCTGGTTTCGATTGTATTCGGATCCCATGTTGAGTTGGTGGAAGTGGACGAGCTGAGCGCGCTTGCCGCGGAGGTAAATGAATCAGCGCTGGTGCGGCGCGTTGCGGATTTTTACGAGAGCTTTGACGTGCAGCCGGATTGCCGAGAGGAAGAGTTACGCAGGGCTGCACGGACATCTGTCGCGCTGGATGCATTTGTCGCACGGCATGAGCTGAGCGCGCTGGCTTACTACTACAAGGGCTCGGGGAACGCGGCGAATGAAGACACGATGAGCTCGATTATTCTGGGCACTTCGCTGCTGACGGCGCGGCATGTCCCGGTGGCTGGCGAGTATGAGGTGAAGAATGCGCTGGCCATGAAGATCATGGATTGCCTCGGCGCGGGTGGATCGTTCACCGAGTATTA
>PMWR01000513.1 GCA_003166055.1 Acidobacteriaceae bacterium | reverse complement strand
AGCCGACGAAAAGGGCCGCCTCATCCAGTCGCTCAAGTCCCATCTGCCCAACCGCCAGCTTACCGGCACCGAGATCTTTGGCCGCCGCCACAAGCTCGAAGACATTCTCTCCCGCCTCATCGGTGACCTCCGCCGCCAGGCTGAGAATCAGTTCCAGCGCCCCATCCGCCGCGCCGTCGTCGGCCGCCCCGTTCAGTTTGTCGGCGCGGAAACCGAACAGGACAACGAATTCGCCGAATCCCGCCTGCGCGAAGCCTTCACCCTCGCCGGCTTCGAGCAGATTGAGTTTGAACTGGAGCCGGTAGCCGCCGCTTCCGCCTATGAATCCACTCTCGACCACGACGAACTGCTCTTGATCGGTGACTTCGGCGGTGGCACCAGCGATTTCTCCCTGCTCCGCGCCGGCCCCGAAATCCGCCGCGGCGGCCGCACCCCGCAACACCTGCTCGGGAACAGCGGAGTAGGCCTGGCCGGCGACGCATTTGACGCCCGCATCGTCCGCAAGCTCGTCTCCCCGGCCCTCGGATCGGACTCCGAAGCGCGCTCGCTCAACAAGCTTCTTCCCGCCGTCCCCGCGTGGATCTACGCCAACCTGGAGCGTTGGCACTATCTCTCCTTCCTGCGCACCAACAACGTGCGCGAAATCCTGAAAAGCGCCCGCATCCGCGCCCTCGAACCCGAGAAGATTGAAGCCCTCATCAGCATCGTCGACGAGGATCTCGGCTACCGGCTTCATCAATCCGTGCAGCAGGTCAAGTTCGCGCTATCGCAAAGCGAGCGCGCCGAATTCCGCTTCCGCGACACCCCGAAGAGCCACGTCAGCATCGACCTGCGCATTCCCGTCACTCGCACCGAATTTGAAGCCTGGATCGCCGAAGACCTGCGCTCCATCGAAACATGCATTGACTCGCTTCTAAGCAAAGCCGGCGTCCATCCCCGGGGAAGTCGACCGCGTCTTCCTGACCGGCGGAACCTCCTTCGTCCCCGCCGTCCGCCGCATCTTTTCCACCCGCTTCGGTGAAGACCGCATTCGCTCCGGCAACGAATTCACCTCGGTAGCCCACGGCCTGGCCCTGCGCGCAGCCGAAGTCTTCCGCCAGGCTCCGTGACCCGTCAGGACTTCCGAGCACTTGTTCACTTTTTCACTCGTTCACTTCTTCACTGTAATTACTTGTTGCAACATATATCCCGCAACCGCATCAAAGAAGATGAATCAAAGGAACTGAAAGGAGCATTTTCACATGGACACAACCATCGCCGCCCCCGGCACCGTCACCACCTGGAATCTCGACCCCGCGCACTCCGTTGCCGAGTTCAAGGTCAAACACATGATGATTTCAAACGTGAAAGGCAGCTTCAGCGGCCTTTCCGGCGTCCTCCAACTGAACGAAACCAAATACGCTCACTCCGCTGTCGAGGTCTCCATTCCCATTTCCTCATTGAAAACCGGCGACGACCAACGCGACAGCCATCTCAAGAGCGCCGACTTCTTCGATGCCGAGAAATTCCCGAACATCATCTTCAAAACCACCAACATTGAGTCCGCTGGAGGCCCCAATTATGCCGTCACCGGCGATCTCACCCTGCACGGCATCACCAAGTCGGTGACCCTCACCGTCGAGGATGTCAGCGAGCCTTCCAAGGACCCCTGGGGCAACCACCGGATCGGTCTCTCCGCCACGACGAAAATCAACCGCAAGGACTTCGGCCTCACCTGGAATTCACCCCTCGAAACCGGCGGCGTCCTGGTCGGTGAAGAAGTCTCCATCAGCCTGGAAGTCCAGTTCATCAGGGCCGCATAAAAGCAGTGAACAAGTGAAGGAGTGAAGCCGCAGGCATCCTGTTAACGTATTCACTCTTTCACTCGTTCACTCTTTCGCTTCTTCACTCATTCACTTCTTCACTAAGAATACTTGTTGCAACGAATATCGTCCTCGCGCATCCAATGAATGTAGCCTCAAAAGGAGGTCAACCATGTCCCTTCGCCCCGTGAAGGAAATCATTCAAACCACGCCGACCATCGAGGGCGCCGGCGTCAAATTGCAGCGCGCCTTCGGTTTCGGCAAGACCAAAGAGTTCGATCCGTTCCTGTTGCTCGACGATTTCCGCAACGAAAATCCGGCGGACTACCTGGCTGGATTCCCGTGGCACCCGCATCGCGGCATCGAAACCATCACCTATGTGCTGGCCGGCGAGGTCGCGCACGGCGACAGCCTGGGCAACAAAGGTCGCATGACGGCCGGCGACGTCCAGTGGATGACCGCTGGCAGCGGCATTCTCCACCAGGAGATGCCCAAAGGCGACGCGCAGGGCCGCATGCACGGCTTCCAGCTCTGGGCCAACTTGCCCGCGGCGCATAAGATGACCGACCCGCGCTACCAGGACATCCCTGCCGCCGCCATCCCCGAGGTCACCGAGGACGATGGCACCCGCGCCCGCATCATCTGTGGCGAGTTCTGGGGCAAGCAGGGCCCGGTCGAAGGCATCGCGACCGATTCGAGTGTCGCCGCACGTTATGTCGACATCTCGGTGCCGCCCTTCAAGCGGAAGCGCATTCAGGTCGAAACAACGCGCAACGCCTTTGCCTATGTGTTCGCGGGCGCAGGCACGTTTCGCGATGCCTCAGATCCGCAGGCCGTACTTACCGAGTCAGGCATAGACCCCAACGCGCAGCCGGTCTACGACGCNNCAGGCTGAACTCCGCCAGGCCATGAGCGAGTTGCAGAGCGGTAAGTTCATCCACCACAAGTAACGCGGTTTGCGGCGGCCAGAATCAACCTGTCACTGGCCGCCGCAAATGAATCGCCTGAGTCTGTTGCGGCGTCCCAAAGATGAGAGGATACTGTTTCTATGGCGACACAGCTCATCAGCGAGCCGCCCGGCGGTGGTGGGTTTATCTCCGTGGAAGAGTACCTGTCCACGGTCTACGAGCCCGACTGCGAATACGATGATGGCGTTATCGTGGAGCGGAATTTGGGCGAGTTCGAGCATTCCTTCCTGCAAATCCTTCTTGGTGCAATCTTCACTAACAACATGGAGAGTTGGGGAGTCTTCGGGCTCACCGAACAGCGGGTTCAGGTCAAGCCCCGCCAGTTTTTGATTCCAGACGTGTGTGTGCTGCGCCTCGGATCTCCAACCGAAAACATTCTTACCCACCCGCCGCTCATTGCCATTGAGATTCTGTCACCCGAAGACACAATTCGTCGCGCAGCAAACAAGGTGGCCGAGTATCTTCAGTTCGGAATCGAACATATCTGGGTCATCGATCCCCATGCTCGGGTTGCCTATCGGGGCACAGCTTTGGGATTAGAGCGTATCCCAAGTGGCGAACTTGTCGTACCCGGAACACCAATCCGGGTCCAGGTGAGTGATTTGTTCGAGAAACTCGACCAGATTCGTGCCAGGGGTCAGAGATAGCCAACAGCTGCCTCACACCTCTACCGGCAGCTCCGCCGACAGAATATTCATCGGCGTCAGCCC
>PMWR01000619.1 GCA_003166055.1 Acidobacteriaceae bacterium | reverse complement strand
TGCGCCAGCCGCTCCAGCGCCTCACCGCCTTTGAACAGCACTCCAAGTTGCGCGCCCCGTCCCACAGCCACCGTCAACGCGGCGGGCACAGCCAGCCCCATGGCGCAGGGGCAGGCAATCACCAGTACGGCAACCGTGTTGGCCAGCGCCAGGGTGAGCGAATGACCGACAATAAGCCACACAACAAAAGTGAGCGCAGCAAGCCCCAGCACCACCGGAACAAAGATGGCGCTGGCGCGATCGGCCAGCCGCTCCATCGGTGCCCGCGAGCTCTGCGCCTGCTCCACCATCCGCGTAATCTGCGCCAGCACCGTCGCCTCGCCCAGCGACTCGGCCTTGCAAGTGACCGCGCCGTCGTAGTTCAGCGACCCGGCCAGAACCTTTCCGCCCACCTCGCGCGGCAGCGGCGTCGGTTCGCCGGTCAGCATCGACTCGTCCACCGTGGTGCGCCCTTCCGTAATCGTCGCGTCCACCGGGAACCGTTCGCCCGGCAGCACCAGAATGCCGTCGCCCGGCCGAATCTCCTCAAGCGCCACAACCGCCTCAACCCCATCTCGAACCCGCCGCGCTGTCGCCGGCCGCAGCCGCGAAAGGGAATCGAGCGCCGCCAGTGCACGCCGTTTCGCGCGCGCCTCAAGCGCCTTGCCCATCAGCAGAAATCCAATAATCAGCAGNNTTCATGTTGGTGGTTCCGTGGCGCAGCCCGCTCAGTGCGCTCGCATAAATCCCGCGCCCCGCCCAGCCCATGACGATTGCCGTCAGAATCAGCAGAAACCAACGCAGGAAATCCTGCGGCAGCGCATAAAGCCACGGCAGCACGCGCATCANNCCATCGCGCCCATCTCGGCGCCCAGCGGCATCGCCAGCAGCATCGCCAAAGCTCCGGCGGCCAGCGTCACCCACGCCCTCCGCTCCGATTCACCACCATGTTCTTCGCTGTGCTTTTCTGAATCGCCCGCTCTCGGCAGCACCGCATCGTAGCCCGCTCCGCGAATCGCATCGACCAGCGCTTGCGGCCCTGCAATCGCCGGGTCGAAGACCACGCTCGCCCGATGCGCCATCAAATCCACGTGCGCCGATTCCACGCCCGCCGTCGCCTGCAGAGCTTCCTCCACGTGATGCTGGCACGACGCGCACGTCATCCCCAGCACCGGCAGCGTCAGCGATTCTGTTTGCGGCGTTAGCGGCTTTGCCTCAGTAGTAGCCACTTACTGCTCCAGCCGCGCGTTATAGCCTGCCTTCGCCAGCGCTGCAATCGCGATATCGACCTGCGCCGACTGCTCAATGCGGTTGTCGTAACTGATCCGCGCCGCGCCCAGCCGCACTTCCTCCACCTTCGCGCCTTCTACTGAGGCCAGAGCCTGGCCGACGCGCTTGACACACGAGCCGCAGTGCATTCCATCGATCCGCAATGTGAATTCCGCCATAATTGTTCACCCGGTAGTATTCGATGATAGCCCGCGCTCTAAGGATGCGGATGCCGCGTTTTAAACATCAAAGCTCACGGATGCCTTGCGCGCCCGCCCGGTCAACGCATTATCGTAAAGGTGCTTGCAACTCAGGGAGAACCATGCAGCGAGAATATCCAGAAACACCGCTGGTCGGCGTCGGAGCCGTGGTGGTCGACGCCGGCCGCGTTCTTCTCGTGCGCCGCGGAACCGAACCGCTTCGTGGCGAGTGGTCGCTGCCCGGCGGCTTGCTTGAGGTGGGCGAGCCGCTCACTGCCGGCGTAATCCGCGAAGTGCGTGAAGAGACCGGCCTGATCGTCGAGCCCCTCGAGTTGATCGAACTTCTCGACCGCATTCACCGCGTGGCAGACCGCGTCCGCTACCATTACGTCATCGCGGATTATCTCTGCCGCGTCACCGGTGGCGAATTGCTTGCAGCTTCTGATGCGGATGCCGTCCGCTGGGTCGAGCGAGCCGAGTGGAACAGCCACAGCGCGCTTAAACTGGATCCCGTAACAGTCCGTGTGATTGAAACAGCCTGGCAGCGTGCGAAAACTCTGCTATCCGAAAGGCAGGTCCCCCGATGACGCTCGTTCGAAAGCTGCTCTGGATAGGCGGCACGCTGGCATGGATTGTGCTGCTTGCCGTTGCCGGCTTCTGGTTTCGTCCAGTCAGCTACTTCAATGAAGGGGCGTACTTCCACGAGTGCCTCACAGGCGTCGCGAGCCACTCAATCACCCTCGCCGGCCATCGCGTTCACTACCTCGTGGAAGGCCCTTCCGGCGGCCCCGTCGTCGTCCTCGTCCACGGCCTCGGCGGCAGCGCGGAAGATTGGCGCAGCCTCGCTCCATATCTCGTCAAAGCCGGCTTCCGCGTCTACATTCCCGATCTGCCAGGCTATGGACGCAGCGAAAAGCCTGCGGATTTTTCCTATTCCATCCCCGATCAGGCCGCCATTGTGGTCGGCTTCCTCGACGCGCTGGGCTTGAAACAGGTCGACCTCGGCGGCTGGTCCATGGGCGGCTGGATCGTGCAGCGCGTCGCCTTTGACCATCCAGACCGCGTCCGTCGCCTCATGCTGTTTGACAGCGCCGGCATCTACGAGAAACCCGCCTGGGATACAAACCTTTTCACGCCCAAAACACCGGCGGAACTCGACCAGCTCAACGCGCTGCTGACGCCGCATCCCCAGCCGATCCCCGCCTTCGTCGCTCGCGACATTCTCCGCCGCTCCGACCAGCGCGCCTGGGTCATCCATCGTGCACTCGACTCCATGCTCACCGGCCGCGACTCGACCGACGCGCTCTTGCCGCAATTGAAGATGCCGGTCCTGCTCGTCTGGGGCTCTGAGGACCGCGCCACTCCGCTCCAACAGGGCGAAAAAATCCATCGCCTGGTCCCGCAGTCACAGCTCGATGTCATTCCCGGTTGCGGACATCTGGCAGCTCTCCAGTGCGCTCCAAACGTCGCCCCCACCGTAGTCGGCTTTTTGAAGCAATGATCCGAATCGGATCTCAAAGGCCTTGTTTCAGTCGTCCACCGGCTTCGCCCACCCACGGGCGATGAAACTGCGGGTGCCCCATCCATCGGACGTCGTTGTTCTTGTCCGATGGGTGGGAGACCACAAAGGCAAACCATCGGCCATCGGGTCTTTCCACCATCCTATTTCCTATCAGGGCATGACTTCAGTCGTGCCGATAGAGCC
>PMWR01000331.1 GCA_003166055.1 Acidobacteriaceae bacterium | reverse complement strand
TCGCGAGCGCCTTGAACATGTTGGGCACGCATCCGCGCTCGGCTTCGAGTTTTTCGTAAAGCGGGGCGAGCTCGGCGGGAATCTGCTCGCGCTCCAGCAGCGGAACGCGGCATTCGGCATCAATTGAGGTCGTCATACTTTCTCCTGTTTAGTCCCCGATAGTTTAAATGCGGAGTCGATGCGCGGTTGTTCCGATTCTGAACCAGCGCTGAAAACGGGAAAACTGCGCGCCGCGACTCTTGATTTCTGAAGGATTTCGGTTGAGTTCCTGACCGCCCGGTTCTAGGTTCCAAAGTGTGTGAATCGTCGGAGACACCATCCTGGAGATAGGGCAAGACTGTGATCGCCACTGCGACTGAAGTTCCGGCAATCGAGAGAAACCGCGGAAGGAATTTGACCGGGCGGTTGGCGGAGGTGGCTGCCGGCTATCAGCGGATGCTGGAGCAGAATCCGTGTGAGCCGGAGGCGTTGGTGGGCATCAGCCTGGTGGCGCTTGCCAGTCGACAGCCCGATGCGGCCATCAAAATGGCCTCGGCAGCCGTGGATGCAGCTCCGCGGATGGGCACGGCCTGGGTTGCGCTGGGACAGGCCTTGAAGGCCGCCGATCGTTGCGAAGAAGCGGAAAACGCCTACGGCCAAGCCATCAGCCTGGACGGCGTGAACGCGCTGGCTCGGATGGGCCTGGGTGAGCTGAAGACAGCGACCGGGCGCGCTGAGGAAGCTGTTCGCGAGTTTGAATTGGCGCTCAAACGGCAACCGGCGCTGGTGGGCGCGCATCTGGGACTGGGCAATGCGCTGGCCGCGATGGGGCGCGATGAGGAAGCGCTTGAGCGATATAAGCAGGCACTTCGGCTGCGTCCAAGGCTGCCGGAGGGCGAGTTTGCCGCGGGCTTTGTGCTGGCAAGGATGGGCAGAACCAAAGAGGCAGAAATCCGATACCGGCGAGCGCTGGTAGCGCGGCCGGACTTTGCCGCCGCGTGGATGAACCTGGGCAGCCTGTTGCGTGAGCAGGGCCGGGATCCGGCGGCGGAAGCAGCGCTGCAGCGGGCTGTGGAACTGCGTCCGGACCTGGTTGCCGGATGGGTCAACCTGGCCATTCTGGAGCGGGAAAGGCGCCACCCGGCCAAAGTGGAAACGTATCTGCGCAAGGCCTTCGCGCTCAATCCAGCCCAGGTGGAAACGCACATAGCCTGGTGCCAGTTCCGCGCGGCTGAAAAGGACCTGGCGGGGGCTTGGGGCTGGCTCCGTTGGGCTCTCGCGCGCGATCCCACACACGCGGAGGCTGCGAATATGCAGGGAATCCTGCTCCATACGGAAGGGCGATTCGATGAGGCTGTGGAAGGCTTTGAGAGGGCCGAGGCACTGGGCAGCGGGCCCGCCGCTTCGAATCGGGGAAACTCGCTGCTGGATCTGGGCCGGATGAACCAGGCTCTGCGCGCCCATGAGACCGCGGTCGAGCGCGACCCATCGCACCCCGGCGCTCGATACAACCTCGCACTCACGCAACTGCGGCTGGGCGACTGGGAGCACGGCTGGCCGAACTACGAGGCGCGCTGGCGTTTTCGCGAGGTCCATCGCAGGCCGCGAAGCTTTCCTGAGCCGCGATGGCAGGGAGAACCCCTCGATGGCCGGAGGGTCCTTCTTCACGCCGAGCAGGGACTTGGCGACACCATTCAGTTCTGCCGTTACGCAACGCTGGTGGCGGCGCGCGGCGGCGTGCCTGTCTTGCAGCTTCAGCCTGCGGCCGAGCCGCTGATGCGCTCGCTTGCGGTGGTGCGCGCAGGGCACGCGCACACTGCGCTCCTGGGCGCCGAGCCACCGGAGTTCGATCTGGAGTGCCCGCTGCTGAGCTTGCCTGCTGTCTTTCAGACGACTGTGGAGACGGCGCCGTGGCCGGGAGCGTATCTTGGGGCCGATCCGGAACTGGTTTTTCAGAAGCGGCTACAGTTTCCAGACATTCGCCCCATTTCGTTTTGCGACGGCCATTACGCCAAGCGCTCCCTGCGCGTGGGCCTGGCCTGGGCTGGCAATCCACGCTACAAGGCGGATAGCAAGCGGTCCATGCCTTTGGCCACCCTGCTGCCGCTGTTGCGCGCTCCGGGCATCACGTGGATTTCACTGCAGAAAGGGCCGGGAGCAGACCAGTTGGCGGCCCTTCCCGGCAATGTCTTTGTCTGGGACGGGTCGAGCGCCGACAAAGACCTGGCAGAAACGGCGGCGCTCGCGGCCACGCTGGACCTGGTCATTACTACGGACACCTGCATCGCGCACCTGGCCGGGGCCATGGGCAAGCCGGTGTGGATTCTGCTGCCTTATCTTAGCGACTGGCGTTGGATGCAGCAGATCGAGACCACCCCGTGGTATCCAACGGCTCGCCTCTTCCGCCAGAGCTCGCCGGGCGATTGGGACGCGGTCGTGAATCGTGTAAGCGGTGAGCTGGCCGCGTTTCAGCACCCTTTCCCGATGCCGTGCCACCGGCCCGCGGGCGAGTGGATTCCAATGCGGATCAACCTGCGGAAAGCAAGCTGATCGGCCACAGTGTTGGTACAATCGCGACGTGGCGAAGTCACTCAATACTCCGCGCCTCAAATGCACGAGCTCATTTCAGGCCGCAACGAGGAAACTATGAATCGGATGGGAACTCATTTGGCAGTCGNNCGTATGACGCTTGAAGAAAAGGCCAGCCAACTCATCAACCAGGCCCGCGCCGTCCCGAGATTGAACATCCCTGCCTACGATTGGTGGAGCGAGGCGCTGCATGGTGTGGTAGCCAGCGGGACAACGGAGTTCCCCGAGCCCATAGGCCTCGGCGCCACCTTCGATCCGGAGGCGATTCATAAGATGGCGGTCGTGATCAGCACCGAGGGCCGCATCAAGCACGTGCAGGCAGTGAAGGCCAACGGCGGCTACAGCGGCTTCTTCCAGGGCCTCGACTTCTGGGCGCC